>JBBDIX010000021.1:0-6002 GCA_040880235.1 Nitriliruptoraceae bacterium | reverse complement strand
TACTCGATCGACGAGAACGCCTGGGGCCGCACCGCGGAGTGCGGGATCCTCGAGGACCCGTGGGCCGAACCGCCGAGCGACGTGTACGAACGCACGGTCGCGGTTGCCGACGCCCCCGACGAGCCCGACGAGGTCGTGATCGCCTTCGAGAACGGACTGCCGGTCTCACTGGACGGTCGGGCCATGCCGCTCGCGGCGCTGATCGAGGAGATCGACGGCCGCGCCGGAGCACACGGCGTGGGTCGCATCGACATGATCGAGGACCGACTGGTCGGCATCAAGAGCCGCGAGATCTACGAGTGCCCCGGAGCGATCACCCTGCTCACCGCGCACCGCGACCTGGAGGACCTGTGCCTCGAACAGGAGCTCGCGGACCACAAGCGCGCCGTGGAGGGCCGCTACGCCCAGCTGATCTACAACGGGCTGTGGTGGGGGCCGCTCAAGGGTGCACTCGACGCGTTCGTCGACGAGGCGAACCGGTACGTCAACGGTGAGGTCCGGGTGAAGCTGTTCAAGGGCAGCGCCACCGTCGTCGGCCGGCGAAGCGAGACGTCCGGCCTGTACTCGTTCGAGATGGCCACCTACGACGAGGGCGACCTGTTCGACCAGACCCTCGCCGAGGGGTTCGTCAAGCTGTGGGGTCTGCCGTTGCAGACCTGGGCTGCGCGCAATCCCCGGGAGGTCTGACCACACCGCACGAGGAGGCCGGGGTGTCGCTCGCGGTCAGGATCGTCCAGGTCGACGTGCCCGCCGGGCACCTCGATCGCACGGTCGCGTTCTGGTCCGCTGCCCTGTCGGCGCGGCCCGTCACCGCGCCCGGGGGCTTCGTGCACCTGCTCGAGGCGACGAGTGCCGTCGAGGTGCACGTGCAGCCGATCGGCACGGATGACGGGCGACTGCACCTCGACCTCGTGGCGGACGATCGAGATGTCGAGGTCGAGCGGCTCGAAGGGCTCGGCGCGACCACCGTGGCGCGGTTCGACGACGGGTACACCGTGATCGAGGACCCGGCCGGGCTGCAGCTGTGCGTGATCGACGGGGACGCTGCGGAGGTGAACCCCCTGTGCGACGCGATCGACGGCCGTGGGCACCTGGGCGCGGTGTTCCTCGATGTTCCGGAGGAACACGTCGACGGCGAGGTGGCGTTCTGGAGTGCGGCGCTCGCGGTGGACGCGGGGGCACCTCAGGGGGCGTACGTGCCCCTGCGCGGGGTGGTCGCCGCGAGTGGCGACCCCCTGGACCTCGAGGTGCAGACCGTCGGTTCTGCCTCGAGGATCCACGTCGACCTCGCCGCGCCCGACGTGGACGCCGAGGTCGTTCGTCTGGTGGCACTCGGCGCACGGCGCGTCGGGGTCCATGAGGACTGGGTCACGCTGAGCGATCCGTGCGGCAACCTGCTGTGCGTGGTACCGACCGAGGGACACACGTCGAGGTGACGACGAGGAGCATCGCGTGAGCGAAGACGAGCAGACGCCAGGTCGGCTGTGGGGCGGGCGGTTCACCGCGAGCCCCGACGAGGCCGCATGGGCGCTCGGGGTGTCCACCTCCTTCGATCGCAACCTGTGGCAGCAGGACCTCGCGGGTTCTCGGGCGCACGCCCACGAACTCGCGAGGATCGGCGTGCTCGATGACGGAGAGCGCGACGAACTGTTGGCAGCGCTCGACCGTTGTGCCGCGCTCTTCGCGGCCGACCGGTTCCCGTTCGAGGACTCCGACGAGGACCTGCACGGAGCCGTCGAACGGTGGCTCGTCGATGAGCTCGGCACGCTGGGAGGACGCCTGCGGGCCGGGCGGTCTCGCAACGACCAGATCGCGAGCGACCTGCGCCTGTGGTGCAGGGAGGCGTGCGACGACCTCGTCGTGCAGGTGGGCCACCTCCAGCAGGCGCTGGTGGACCAGGCCGAGTCCCACCTCGAGTGGCTCGCCCCGGGCTACACGCACCTGCAGCGGGGCCAGCCGGTCCTGCTGTCACACCACCTGCTCGCGTACGTGTGGATGCTGCAGCGTGATGCCGGCCGACTGCTCGACGCACGGACGCGGCTCGACGAGTCGGTGCTGGCGTCCGGGGCGCTCGCGGGACAGACGCTGGGACTCGACCCCCAGGCGTACGCCGACCACCTCGGGTTCTCGCGGGTCGCCCCGAACTCGATGGACGCGGTGGCCAGTCGCGACTTCGTGCTCGAGGTGCTCGCGGCATGCGCGATCCTGGCCGTGACGCTGTCGCGGCTCGGCGAGGAGATCGTGCTCTGGTCGACCGCGGAGTTCGGGTTCGCCCGGGTCGGCGACGCGTTCTCGACCGGGTCGTCGATCATGCCGCAGAAGCGCAATCCGGACGTGGCAGAACTCGTGCGGGGAAAGGCGGGTCGGGTCGTCGGCGATCTCGTGTCGATGCTGACGACCGTCAAGGGTCTGCCCCTGACCTACAACCGCGACCTGCAGGAGGACAAGGAACCGGTGATGGACGCGGTGGCGACACTGCGGCTGGTGCTGCCCGCGATCGCGGGCACCGTCGCGTCACTGACGTTCGACCGTGACCGGCTCGCCGCCGCGGCCGCGGGTGGGTTCTCGCTGGCGACCGACCTCGCGGAGGAGCTGGTGCGCCGCGGGGTGGCCTTTCGCGAGGCCCACGAGGTCGTCGGGGGACTGGTCCGTGTGGCGGAGTCCCGGGGCGTCGACCTCGATGGCCTCACTGGCGACGAACTCGCCGCCGCGCACGAGTCGCTCGACGCCGACGTCGCGTCGATCCTCGACGTCGACCAGGCCATCGCACGCCGAGACGGGATCAACGCCACCGCGACGACGTCGGTGCGTGCACAGCTGGAGCGTGCGCGGGAACGGGTGCGGGAGAACCGGGGTCACCTGGATGGCTGACCGCAACGGCGACGTCGCGCGGCTGCTGGGCGAACTCGCGCGCCTCACCGAACTGGATGAGGGGAGCCCCAACGCGTTCCGGGTTCGCGCGTACGCCACGGCGCAACGGGCCGTTGAGGGCCTCGAAACCGACGTCGCGGACCTGTCTGCAGCAGACCTCGCGAAGATCCGTGGCATCGGCACCAGCATCGCCGCCCGGATTCGCGAGTTCGTGGACACCGGTCGTGTCGAGCGCCTGGAGCAACTGCGTGCGCTGCATCCGGCCAGCAAGGTGGAACTCACGCGTGTCCCCGGACTCGGGCCGAAGCTCGTCCAGCGGCTCGAGGACGAACTGGGGGTCACGAGTCTGGAGGGGCTCGTCGCGGCACTCGAGGACGGCCGCGCCGCCGAACTGCCCGGGTTCGGGGAGAAGCGGGTGGCGCGACTCCGCGAGGCCATCGACGTGCTCGAGCTGGGAAGCAAGCAGCGCAGGGTCCCCATCGCCGATGCCCTGCCCGTCGCCGAGCGGCTCGTCGAGCGACTGTCACAGGTCGACGGGGTGTCCGAGGTCGCGTACGCCGGAAGTCTGCGTCGCTTCCGCGAGACCATCGGAGACCTGGACGTGCTGGTCGGTGGTCCGGACGGTCTCGACGTGCTCGGTGCCGTGTCGGACGTCGTCGAGGTGGATCGGGTGCTCGGCCACGGCAGCACGAAGCTGTCGGTGGTCACCCGCGAGCAGCTGCAGATCGACGTGCGGGTCGTGCCGCCGGACAGCTTCGGGGCGGCGCTGGTCTACTTCACCGGTTCGAAGGCGCACAACATCCGTCTGCGCCAGCGTGCGCAGCAGCGGTCACTCACGCTCAACGAGTACGGACTCGCGGCTGCCGCGGGTGAGCCTGCACATGGGCGGTCCGAGCAGGAGCTCTACGCGGCACTCGACCTGCCGTGGATCCCGCCCGAGATCCGCGAGGACGAGGGAGAGTTCGAGGACGCCCTTCCCGACGTTGCCGAGGTCGACGACCTGCGCGGGGATCTGCACGATCACACGGAGGCGTCGGGCGATGGCCGCATGTCGTTGGAGCAGCTGGTCGAGGCCGCCGTCGGACGAGGGCTCGAGTACCTCGCGATCACCGATCACGCCCGGAACCTGACGATGAACGGGGTCTCCCTGGAGGGCATGCTCGAACAGCGAGACCGGGTCCGGGCCCTCGAACAGCAACGCGGAGACATCCACCTGCTCCACGGCGCAGAACTCAACATCGGTGCCGACGGCGAGCTGGACCACGATGACGCCTTCCTCGCCGGGTTCGACTGGCTCGTGGCCAGCATCCACTCGCACTTCGACCGGGACGTCGAGGCCCAGACCGAACGCCTCGTGCGTGCGATCCGCCAGCCCTCGGTGACGGCCATCGGCCACCTGACCGGGCGCAGGATCGGTGCGCGCCCCGGGGTCCGGTTCGACGTGGACCGCGTGCTCGACGCGTGCGTGGAGACCGGCACGGCGCTCGAGATCAACGCGAGCCTGTCCCGACTCGAACCGCCACTGGACGTGCTCCGGGCCGGAGCACGCCGCGGGGTCAGCTTCGTGATCTCGACCGACGCGCACTCCGTCGACGAACTCGACCGTGCGCGGTTCGGGATTGCGCACGCCCGTCGCGCTCGACTGGAGCGCGACGCGGTGCTCAACGTGCGGCCGTGGCCCGAGTTCGCCCGTTGGCTCGAGGAGGTCCGGGCCTGAGCCGCAGAGACGCGTCCGTGCGTGCGGTCCTGGAGCGCGATGCCGTCGATGCCGCGCCGGGACTGCTCGGGATGCACCTGTGCCGCCGCACCGAGTCTGGCCTCGTCCGTGCCCGTGTCGTGGAGGTCGAGGCGTACACGCCCGACGATCCGGCGAGCCACTCTGCCCGGGGACGCACGGCGGCGAACGCGTCGATGTTCGCCGCGGCCGGCACGGCCTACGTGTATCGGTCCTACGGGATCCACTGGTGCCTCAACGTCGTGGTCGACGCCGCCGATCGTGGTGCTGCCGTCCTGCTGCGGGCCGCCCGACTGGAGGAGGGCCACGACGAGGTACGGAGACGCCGTCCAGCGGCGCGCGGCGACCGTGACCTGTTGCGCGGCCCCGGTCGGCTGACCGCTGGACTGGACGTCGACGGGCCCCGACACGACGGAACGGATCTGCTCGACACCACCGGCTCCCTGTACCTCGAGGTCGACGACGACTGGCCCCTGGCCGCCGGCGACATCTCGCGCGGACCGCGGGTCGGCGTGGCCAGAGCGGCAGACGTCGCGTGGCGCTGGTGGCAGTCGGAGAGCCCGTACGTGAGCGTCTACCGCCGTTCTCCCCGCGCCTGACGGCGTCGGGGCAGTGGCGCGACGATGACGGATCACACGCCTGTGATCCGTCAGTTTGACACCCATGGACGACACCCCGTACAGTTCGCATCGTTCAGCAGCCGCACGCCCCACAGGGCGACAGACGCGCCGGCGAGACCGGCGCCATGTTCTGCGCTACCGAACACCTCGCGATTTGAGGTTCTCGACCTGCGCTGGTACGTTTCACCAGTCGCGCACGGTCTCGGACCTGCGAGGCGACGGTGCACTCGGAAGCCGACCCGAATCGGACCTCAGGTCCGTGGTGGGCGGAACCCGGGAGCATCACGAGCGAACGCCGCTCCTTGAGAACTGCACAGGGTGCCAAAAGCCAGTGACGCCGCACCAGTCCTTCGGGGCAGGTGAGGCGACACAACCCCGTCGATCGTCTCCATCCGTGGAGTCGATCGCCGAGTGAGTGTGAAAGTAGTAACCCTTAACGATGAAGGGATCAACGACCGTCTTCGGATGGTCGGCGAACCTTCGTTGTCCAGATCAGGATCACCTCGGTGGTCACGGTCTTTCAACGGAGAGTTTGATCCTGGCTCAGGACGAACGCTGGCGGCGGGTCTAACACATGCAAGTCGAGGGACGAACCGGAGTGCTTGCACTCTGGGGAAACCGGCGAACGGGTGAGTAACACGTGAGGAACCTGCCCAGTACACCGGGATAACCACGGGAAACCGTGGCTAATACCGGATGCTCCACCGTGATCGCATGGTCGTGGTGGGAAAGCTCCGGCGGTACTGGAGGGCCTCGCGGCGTATCAGCTAGTTGGT
>JBBDIX010000020.1:0-6143 GCA_040880235.1 Nitriliruptoraceae bacterium | reverse complement strand
TCGCACGATTCTCGTCGAGGCGCACCATCGCGGAGACCTGCTCGGCCGCGAGCCCCTCGGCGTTGGCGGCCACGATCAGCGCGTTGGTGTTGGCCGGGTTGCCCACCACGGCGACACGCACGTCGGACGAGGCGTTGGCCGCGATGGCCTTCGCCTGCGGACCGAAGATGCCGGCGTTGTCCATGAGCACGTCGGCGCGTTCCATGCCCGGGCCGCGCGGCTTGGCGCCCACGAGGCACACGACGTCGGAGCCATCGAACGCCTCCTGCGGGTCGGCGGTGCACGTCATGCCCGCGAGCAGCGGGAACGCGCAGTCGTCGAGTTCCATCGCCACACCCTCGAGCGCCGGCAGCGCCGGGGGGATCTCGAGCATCTGGAGGTGGACCGGCGTGTCCGGGCCGAACATCTGGCCGGACGCGATGCGGAAGACGAGCGCGTAGCCGATCTGGCCAGCAGGTCCGGTGACGGCGACGCGGACGGGCGGGTTCATGCGGGACTCCTCGGTCGGGTGCGGGCGACGTGAGATCTGGGCCGACGGAAAGACCGGAGACCCGTTCACGGCGATCCTACTGGCGCTGGCTCGGCCGTTCCGACTCAGCGACGAGGTAGCCCGCGGCGTGCCCGGGCGGCCTCCAGCGTGTTCTGCAGCAGCATCGTGACGGTCATCGGTCCGACACCACCGGGCACCGCGGCGATCGCCTCGGCGACCTCGGCGACCTCGTCGTACGCGACGTCCCCGACCAGCCGTCCGTCGTCGGTGCGGTTGGTGCCGACGTCGATCACCGTCGTCCCCGGTGAGATCATGTCCGCGGTCACCAGTCCGGGCATGCCCGCGGCGGCGACCACGACGTCGGCCCGTCGACACACCTCGGCGAGGTCGCGCGTGCGCGAGTGCGCCAGCGTCACCGTGGCGTCGCGACCCTTGAGGGTCAGCATCACTGACAGCGGCCGACCCACGAGGTTCGACCGGCCGACGATGACGACCTCCGCGCCGCGGGTCTCCACGCCGGCGTGTTCGAGGATCTCGAGCACGCCGTAGGGCGTGCACGACAGGAACGTCGGGTCGCCGATCGCGAGCCGCCCCGCCGTGTACGGGTTGAGGGCGTCGACGTCCTTGTCGGGACGGATCAGTTCCTGGATCGGCTGCGGGTCGAGGTGGTCGGGCAGAGGGAGCTGCACGAGGATGCCGTCGATCTCGTCGTCCGCGTTGAGGTCGGACACGACCTTCTCGAGCGCGTCCTGTGCCGTGTCGACGGGCAGGGTGACCTGCCGCGACAGCATCCCGGCGGCCTCGGTCGCCCGGTGCTTCATGCCGACGTAGACCTGAGAGGCGGGGTCCTCACCGACGAGCACGGCGGCCAGCCCGGGGCGCACCCCGTGGGTGGCGTGCAGTTCGGCGACCTCGTCCGCGATGCGCGCCCGCACCCGCTCGGCGAGCGCCTTGCCGTCGATCACCCGTGCCGTCATCGTCGTGCCCCTGTCTGCCGTGATCCTCGGAAGGTGCGCATCCTGTCGCACGCGACCGGCGCCTGCACGCGTCGTCGCGACGGATGTGGCCGGGGCGTGCCTGCTGGCGTCGCCGTCAGTGGCGGAAGTGGCGCCTCCCGGTGAACACCATCGGGATGCCGTGCTCGTCGGCGGCGGCGACGACCTCCTCGTCACGCACCGACCCACCGGGCTGCACGATGGCGCGCACCCCGGCGGCCGCGGCGGCGTCGGGCCCGTCACGGAACGGGAAGAACGCGTCGCTGGCCAGCACCGAACCGGTGTGGCGCTCACCGGAGCGTTCGACCGCGAGCCGCACGCTGTCCACACGACTCATCTGACCGGCACCAACCCCGACGACCTGTCCATCGTTGGCGAGCACGATCGCGTTGGACTTCGTGTGGCGGCACGCGATCCACGCGAAGCGCAGGTCGGCAAGCGTCGCCTCGTCGGGCTGGGCTGTCGTGACGACCTGCCACTCGTCCCACGGTTCGGCGTCCACGTCGGCCTGCTGCACCAGCAACCCGCCGAGCACACTGCGCACCTGCAGGGGCGCGACGGGCGCGTCGGTCGAGGTGGCCTCGAGGATGCGCAGGTTGGCCTTCTGGCGCAGGACGTCGAGCGCACCCTCCTCGAACCCCGGCGCGATGACCACCTCGGTGAAGATCTCGGTGATGCGTTCGGCGGTCGCACGGTCGACTGGCCGATTCGCGGCGACGATGCCGCCGAACGCACTGACCGGGTCACCCTCGAGCGCGCGCACCCAGGCCTGTTCGACGTCGGACGCGATCGCGTAGCCCGCCGGGTTGGTGTGCTTGATGATGGCCACGCACGGCTCGGTCTGGTCGAGCGCCATGGCCCAGGCCGCGTCGACGTCGAGCAGGTTGTTGTACGACAGCTGCTTGCCGTGCAGCTGCAGGATCGACCCGAACCCGACCGGGGTGCCCGGGTGGTAGAACGCCCCGTGCTGGTGCGGGTTCTCGCCGTAGCGCAGTTCGGCGGCCCGCGGCATCGCGATCGACAGCTGCACGCCGATCGGCTCGTCGGCACCGAACCAGTTGGCCACGTCCGCGTCGTACGCGGCGGTGTGCCGGAACGCCGTCGCGGCCAGGTCGCGACGCAGCTCGTCGTCGAGTCCCCCGTGCTCGGCGATCGACGTGAGCACCCGCGGGTAGTCGGCCGGGTCGACGACCACCCCCACCGACCCGTGGTTCTTGGCGGCGGCGCGCACCATCGTGGGCCCGCCGATGTCGATCATCTCGACGATCTCTGCGGCGTCGTCGGTGCGCTGGGTGGTCTCCTGGAACGGGTAGAGGTTCACGATCACGAGGTCGATGGGTTCCACACCGAGCTGTTCGAGCTGCGCGACGTGGTCGGGGTTGTGCCGGTCGGCGAGGATCCCGGCGTGCACGTGTGGGTGCAGGGTCTTGACCCGTCCGTCGAGACACTCGGGGAACCCGGTGACCTCGGCGACCTCGGTGACCTCGCAGCCGGCCTCCCGGATGACCTTCGCGGTGGAACCGGTCGACAGGATCTCCACCCCGTGGTCGCACAGGGCCCGGGCGAGGTCGGCGACGCCGTCCTTGTCCCAACAGCTGACCAGTGCACGTCTCACGGTGTTCACGAGGGCTCCTTGGCGGGCGGGTGCACGTGGACGTGATGTCCCCGCCGCTCGATGCGGTGGTGGCACAGCAGCCGGACCACCTGCGGATACAGGACGTGTTCGACGTCCTGGATGCGTGCGTGCAGGGTCTGCTCGTCGTCGCCGTCCAGCACGTCGACGGCACGCTGGGCGATGATCGCGCCGGTGTCGACCCCGTCGTCGACCAGGTGCACCGTGACCCCCGACACCTTCACCCCGTGCTCGAGCGTGTCGCGCACCGCGTGCCCGCCGGGGAACGCCGGCAGCAGCGACGGGTGCGTGTTGAGGATCCGGTCGGGCCAGGTGTCGACGAACGCCGTCGACAGGATGCGCATGAACCCGGCGAGCACGACCACCTCGACGTCGTGGGGGCGCAGCCCGTCGATCAGCGCCTGCTCCCAGGCCGCGCGGTCAGGGTGGTCAGGCGGCTCGACCAGCAGCGTGGCGATGCCGCGGTCGGTCGCGTGCTGAAGCGCGCCGGCCTGCGGACGGTCGGAGCCGACGACCACGACCTGCCCGCCGAAGTCGGGGTCGGCATCGATCGCGTCGAGCAGTGCGAGCAGGTTGCTGCCCCGGCCGGACGCGAGCACGCCCAGTCGGGTGGGCGGCGCGCCGGCTGCCCGGGTCCGCGTGACGTCGTCGTTCGCCGTCAGCGCTGTCCCCTCCGGGCGGTGGTCACGTCGAGGCCGCACCCTACCGGCGAGCCTATGCTCCCCGGGTGCCGCGGCCGCCTGTGCGCCCGGCCAGTTGTTCCCCTTCTTCGACCTGCGGAGCCTTCGTGACCACCCGCCTCGACGTCGCCGTCGTCGGCGCCGGCATCGTCGGACTCGCCACCGCCTTCCGCCTGCTGGAGGCCCGCCCGGACCTGCGTGTCGGGGTGTACGAGCGAGCCGCCGAGGTCGCCACCGGCCAGTCGTCGCGCAACTCGGGTGTGCTGCACGCCGGCGTCTACTACCCGCCCGGATCGGCCAAGGCACGCTGGTGCCGTGAGGGCAAGGAACAGTTCGAACGGTTCGCCGAGGAGCACGACATCCCGGTGCTGCGCACCGGCAAGCTGATCGCCGCCGTGCACCGCCGTGAACTACCCGGTCTGCGCCGCCTGGTCGACCGGGCACGCACCAACGGCGTGGAGATCGTCGAACTCGACGCGGCCGGGGTGCACGAGCACGAACCCCACGTCACCGCGGTCGCCGGCGCGTGGACCCCGGAGACCGCCGTCACCGACTTCGCCGTGGCCTGCCGCCGGCTCGTGGAACTGATCGAGGAGCGGGGCGGGACCGTCACCACCTCGTGCGAGGTCCTCGACATCGACGAACGCGACGACGGGGTGCGCCTGCGCACCGCCGCCGGCGACGTGGAGGCCGCTGCCGCGGTCGTGTGCGCCGGAGTGTGCTCCGACCGCATGGCCCGGCGCTCCGGGTTCGAACTCAGCGAGCAGATCGTGCCGTTCCGTGGGTCGTGGCTGCGCCTCGCGGACGACAAGACCCATCTGGTGCGAGGAAGCATCTACCCGGTGCCGCTCGCGGGCCTGCCGTTCCTCGGCGTGCACCTGACCCGGCGCATCGACGGGCAGGTCTGGATCGGCCCCAACGCCATGCTCGCCCTGGCGCGTCAGGGCGACGACCCCTGGTCGGTGAACGCGCGCGACCTGGTCGAGACGTTGCGCTTCCCGGGCCTGTGGCGACTCGGACGTCGACACCTGGGTGCCGCGCTCGGTGAACTGTGGCGCGACCGGCTGATTGCCGCGAACGTGCGCGAGGTCCAGCGCTACGTGCCCGAGATCACGGTGCAGGACGTCGAGCGCGGACCGTGGGGTGTGCGCGCACAGCTGATGTCACGCGACGGGGACCTGGTGGACGACTTCGTGGTGCGCGACAGCGCCCGGGTCGTGCACGTGCTCAACGCCCCGTCACCCGCGGCGACGTCGTCGCTGGCCATCGGCGCCGACATCCGCGACCGCACGCTCGCGCGCCTGACGGGATGACCCACCCTGTTCGGGAGGCCGGCCCACCCCTACCCTGCCACCGGCAGGCGGGTGTGCTGGAACGGTAGACAGAGGGGCCTTAAAAGCCCTCGGGCCACTGGCCCGTGTGGGTTCGAATCCCACCACCCGCACCACTCATGGTGGCTCTCCCAGTGATTCGCGAAGTCCAGATGGAGGTTGATCGCTAACCAGCCGACCAAGGGTTGACTTGCGGGCATCGGGACGAGCCGGGGCAGTGCTCACGCCGGCGCATCTGGAGGCGCACGTCGCTGCTCGGGGGCACGCTGCTGGCCGGGCCGGGGACGGACCGAGGCTGGGTCGTGGACGCGACGCTGCCCCGGCGGGTCACCACGGTGAACCGGTCGGCCGTCGCCGACGGATCGGCGTAGGCATGGCCATCCGCGTGCTCATCGCTGACGACCAGGACATCGTCCGGGCCGGCCTCGCGATGATCCTCGACGCCCAGCCAGACATCGAGGTCGTCGGGCAGGCCGCCGACGGGCTCCACGCCGTCAAGCTCGCCCGCGAGCTTCGGCCCGACGTGTGCCTGTTCGACATCCGCATGCCCCACCTGGATGGGATCGAAGCCACCCGGCAGCTCGCCGGTCCCGACGTCGAGGACCCCCTCGCGGTCGTGGTGATCACGACCTTCGACCTCGACGAGTACGTCCACGGGGCACTCAAGGCCGGAGCCCGCGGGTTCCTGCTCAAGGACGCAGGACCTGCCCTGCTGGCGCAGGCCATCCACGCCGCCGCGCAGGGCGATGCCCTGATCGCCCCGAGCGTCACCGTCCGGCTCCTGGCCGCGTTCGCGGACTCCCACCCCGGGCCGCCTCCCGCGCAGCCCATCGAGCCACTCAGTGCCCGCGAGGAGGAGATCCTGCGCACCGTCGCCCGAGGCCGGACCAACCGTGAGATCGCCGACGAACTGTTCATCAGCATCAGCACGGTCAAGACCCACCTCGCCGCGCTGATGCGCAAGCTCGACGCACGCAACCGCGTCGAGATCGCGATGTGGGCCCACGAGACCGG
>JBBDIX010000019.1:31198-38487 GCA_040880235.1 Nitriliruptoraceae bacterium | reverse complement strand
TTCCTGCCGGTGGTTCCCTCACGCACGACGAGTGGTCGCCACGTCACCGCGCCATCGTCGCCATCGCCTTCGCCCACGTTCCACTGCTGGGCCTGATCGCGATCGCAAACGGGCTCACGTTCGGCCACGTACTGGTGGAGGCGATCCCGATCGTCGTCACGGCCGCCGTCGCCGCGTGGCCGCGCGTACCTCGGCGCCTGCGCTCACTCGCCGCGACCGTGTCGCTCGTGACGTCGTCCGCCGTGCTGGTCCACGTCACGGGCGGGCTGATCGAGTCGCACTTCCACTTCTTCGTCGTCGTGGCCATCGTCATGCTGTACCAGGACTGGACCGTGTTCCTGGTGGCGTTCGCGTACGTGGTGCTCCACCACGGCATCACGGGGACGATCGCACCCGAGAACGTCTACAACCATGCCGCCGCCTGGGAACGGCCTCTGCTGTGGGGGATGATCCACGGCACCTACATCGCTGCGGCGAGCATCGCCGGCCTCGTCACCTGGCACTACAACGAACAGGAGCGCGAGCGGACCGCGGTCGCCGCCGCGCAGCTCGCTCGCACGGTTGATCACCTTGCGCACACCAACCTTCGTCTCGAGCAGGCCGCCCACGCCCGCGACGAGTTCCTGTCGCGCGTGAGCCACGAACTGCGCACACCGCTCACGGCGGTGGGTGGGTTCGCCGAGACGCTGCGATCACGCACCGACCTCGATCCTGAGCGCCTCCGTGAAGGCATCGACGCAATCGCACGCAACGCCGTGCGCCTCGAGCGCCTGATCGACGATCTCCTCCACGCCGGACAGATCGACGGTGGACACTCCAGGCCACGACCCGAGGTGGTCCGCGTGGGAGACGTCGTCGACGACGCGCTCGACGAACTGGGCGGGGCCGTCGAGGTGTCGACCCCCGGCGCCGACCTGCGCGTGGTCGTCGACCCCACCCATCTGCGGCAGGTGCTGACCAACCTGCTGACCAACGCGTCTCGCTACGGCGAGCCGCCCATCACCGTGACCGCGACACCGCAGGGCACCGACCACGTCAAGGTCGCGGTACGCGACCACGGTGCCGGTATCCCTCCCGACTTCGTCCCGGACATGTTCGACCGCTTCGCGCAGGCCTCGACCGGCGACCAGCGAACGGCCCACGGCGTGGGGCTGGGGCTGTGGATCGCGCAGTCGCTTGCCGCACTCAACGGAGGCTCCCTGCGACACGAGCGCCCTGCTGATGGCGGCGCGTGCTTCGTGATCACCCTCCCGGCACCCTCGACCGAATGAGGACCTCCGTCACGCCCACTTTCGCAGACCTCTCGCTCGCGGGCCGGTGGGCCCCTCGCCTCTGTCTGCCGAGATCGACGTGACGACGCGGGCACTGCTGCTGCTCCCCCCGTCGAAGGGCAAGTCGACCGGGGGCGACGGCTACGCATTCGCGACCACCCTGACCCGGGGCAGTCCGCTGACGTCCGGTCGCTGCGAGGTCCTGGCGGCCGTGGTCGCCGCGGCACCGGGACTCGACGACGCACAGGTCGTACGCATCGGTGGAGTCCGCCGCGACCAGGCCCCGGCGACCCGCGCGCTGCTCGCCGGGCTCGACACTGCGCCGACGATGCCCACACATCGCCGGTACACGGGCATCGTGCACGGAAACGCGGGGCTCGCGGACCTCGACCCCTCCCGCATGGACGTCGACGTGCGCATCGTGTCCGCGCTCATGGGTCTCGTGGCACTCGACGAACCGCTCCCCGAGTACCGGTTGGAGTTCTCGGCATCCCTGCCGGGGCTCGGAGGGATCGCCACGTTCTGGCGCAGGCACGCCGCCGAGCACCTGAGGAACCTCGCCACCGATCGCCGCGTGTGGGACCTGTTGCCCGCTGTGCACGCCCGGATCTGGTCGGCGTCCACCCGACGCGACGTGGACTGCGTCGACGTGCGGTTCCTGCGACCGGACGGACGCCCGGCGAACGCCGCACGAACCAAGGTCGCCAAGGGACGCCTCGCGGCGTTCCTGATCGCCCACCCGGACGTGACCCCTCGCGAGGTCGCCGGTGCGGTGGACGTCGGGCCGGGGTGGACCATCGCGTCCGAGGGGCAGGGCGTCGTCGCGACGTGCGACCTGTGACCCGACGGCCGACATCCACCTCGGCACGGACCTCGGCACGGACCTCGCCGATCGCCTGCTAGAACGGGGGAACCCGAGCGCTGGCACGAACGATGGACGGACACCAGCTCGCCCTGCTCGACGTCGAACCCGCTGCGGTGGACCCGGCTCCCGAGTCGGCGATGGCTGCCGTCCACGGCGCCAGTCGCGCACCGATGTACCTGGTGCGGTGGCTGACCGCCAACGACACCGGGATGACCGGGAGTCACCAGGCCGGCTACCTCATCCCGATGGGCGCGTGGCGGCTGTTCTTCGACCGGCCGGGCCAGAAGGGCGAGAACCTCGAGCAGCTCGTCACCATCGAGTGGTCCGGGTACGGGCCCACCGAGTCCCGAGCGACCTGGTATGGCAACAAGACCCGCCGCGAGTACCGACTCACCCGCTTCGGACGCGGCTTCCCGTTCCGCGGCGAGGCCCACGTCGGTTCCCTGCTGGTCATGCACCCCGAGGACGATCACCTGCGGGCCCACGTGCTCGAGCATGATGCCGAGATCGACGGGTTCCTCGCCGGTGCGGGCCTCACCGCGGCAGACGTGGGCGGCCTCGTCGTGCGTGGTGAACGCCCCGATGACTGCCTGCGCCGGTTCGTCGAGCAGGTCCTTGCGCAGCACGCCGGGTTTCCTCCGACCGCACAGATGGCGGCGTACGCCCAGCACGCCGCGCGGGAGTGTCGAGACACCACGGCGGCAGGTCCGGACCACGCGATCATGGACTGGACCCGCGTGGAGTACGAACTGTTCCGGGCCTTCGAGGACCGCGACTTCGCCACCGAACTGGGAGACGACCCGATCGACCGTGTGGAACGCCTGATCGAACTGGCCCTGCCGTTCACCAACCGTCGCAAGGCCCGTGCGGGACGGTCCCTGGAACACCACGTGGCGACCTGCCTCGAGCACGCACAGGTCCCGTTCACCGCGCAGGCTCGCACGGAGGGCCGCAACACCCTGGACTTCGTGTTTCCCTCGGAGCAGGCCTACCACGACCCGTCCCACCCGACGGATCGGCTCGTCGCACTCGGCGCGAAGACCTCCGCCAAGGAACGATGGCGACAGGTGCTCGAAGAGGCCGAACGGATCCCGGTCAAGCACCTGCTGACGCTGCAGCCGATCTCCCATTCCACCGTGCGACAGATGATCGAACGGGGGCTGCAGCCGGTGGTCCCCCGCCCCGCGCAGGGCCACTTCGAGCAGCGGGTGCGCGGCGACCTGCTGAGCGTGTCCGCGTTCATCGACCACGCGCGGTCCGTCGTGACCGGATGATCCCTCGCGCGGAGGGTGCCGGTGACCAACCAGGCCGCAGGGTCGGGCACGCTCGGGTGTCGGACCCCCTGCCTATGCTTGAATGACAACGATGTGACCAGGGACGCCATGGCTCCGCAGATCCGGCTGATCGACCTCTTCGCGGGCATCGGCGGCATCCGACTCGGCTTCGAGCAGGCTGCCACCGACCTCGGGATCGACGTGGGCTGCGTGTTCAGCAGCGAGTGGGACCGGTTCGCCCAGCAGACCTACGAGGCCAACTTCGGCGAACGTCCGCACGGCGACATCACCGACCCCGCCGTCCACGGGCAGATTCCCGACTTCGACGTGCTGCTGGCCGGCTTCCCGTGCCAACCGTTCTCGCTGGCCGGGGTGAGCAAGAAGAACTCGCTGGGACGACCACATGGTTTCGCCGATCCCACCCAGGGCACGCTGTTCCACGAGATCGTGCGGATCCTCGACGAACACCGGCCGTCCGGGTTCCTGCTCGAGAACGTGAAGCACCTGCTTCGCCACGACCGGGGACGCACCTTCACCGTCATCGGGGAGTCCCTCGACGCACTCGGTTACCGCTGGGAGGCCCGGGTCGTCAACGCGGCGCACCGTGTCCCCCAGAACCGAGAGCGCATCTACATCGTGGGCATCCGCGGCGACCTGCCCGTCGATCCCTCCGTCCCCCAGCTCGAACCCACCGCGGTGGCCGTTCGTGACATCCTCCACGAGTACCGCGACGGTGGCCGCGTGCCGCCCGGCGCGTGGGATCGGGCACCGGACAGCCTCGACCGCTACGAGTTGAGCGACCACCTGTGGGGGTACCTGCAGGCCTACGCCGCGAAGCACCGCGCTCGGGGCAATGGCTTCGGGTTCGGGCTCGTCACGGATCTGGACGGGACGACCCGCACCCTGTCGGCGCGTTATCACAAGGACGGCAGCGAGATCCTCATCCCGCAGGAGGGTCGCAACCCCCGGCGCCTCACCCCGAGAGAGTGCGCACGCCTGCAGGGGTATCCGGACGACTTCCGCATCGTGTGTTCCGACACCCAGGCCTACCGGCAGTTCGGCAACTCGGTGGCGGTACCCGTGGTCCGGGAGATCGCACGCACCCTGCTGACCGACCTGGACGGCGTGCGTCTGCACGCGGCGGCACCTGCGGTCGCCTGAGCGCCCGTCCCCCGTCGTTGGGGCGCGTCGACGATCACGCGGGCTCGCACAGCCAGCCGTCTCCCGGATGGCCGCCAGTAGGATCGGTGTCTCCCCTCGTCGATGCGGGATGCAATGGTCGAGCGCCCCGAACCGTCGTCGGAGCACGTCCGGCACCGGTTCGAACGACAACGACGACGCGACACCGCGCCGGAGATGGCGCTGCGCCGCGAACTGCACGCACGGGGACTCCGCTACCGGGTCGACGCACCCGCGGAGCCTGGCCTGCGACGCCGTGCCGACCTGTTGTTTCCCGGACCCCGCGTCGCCGTGTTCGTGGACGGATGCTTCTGGCACGCCTGCCCCACGCACGGCAACCTCCCCCGAGCCAACCGTCCGTGGTGGCGTGACAAGTTGGCCACCAACACGGCACGCGACCGTGACACCGACCAGCAACTGGCCGACGCGTCGTGGACAGTGATCCGGGTCTGGGAGCACGAGATCCGCGCTGATCCGCGTACCGCCGCCGACCGCGTCGAGACGGTGGTGCGCGCCGCTCGGCGTCCGCATCCGGTACGCCCACGATGACCCGCCCGGGAGGTGCGCGATGCCACATGTCAGTCTCGTGACGCTCGGGGTGTCGGATCTCCCCCGCGCGACGGCGTTCTACGAGGCCCTCGGCTGGCACCGGTCGTCGGCGTCCGTGGACGGCGTCGTGTCGTTCCTGGGGGGTGGCAACGTCGCGCTGGGCCTCTGTTCGGTCACGACGACCTGGCCGAGGAGTCCGGCCTCGACACGCCACCGTCGACACGCACCGGATCGATGGCGCTGGCGACCAACCTCGCGTCCGAGACCGAGGTGGACGCCCTGCTGGAGGCCGCTGAGCGCGCGGGAGGACGCGTGACGCGTCCGGCCACACGGGCCGACTGGGGCGGCTGGTCGGGCTACTTCGCCGACCCCGACGGGCATCTGTGGGAGGTGGCCCACAACCCGGGGTTCCCGCTGGACGCGGACGGACGTGTCCACCTGCCTCGTTGACCCTCCGGCCTGACGACCCACCGGGGACCGGCCAACCTCACCGTGAAGCGGCGCTCAGGTGGCGGGAGGGAGCGTTCAGGCGGGAGGGGGCAGGTCCACGGTGAACCGAGCGCCCCCTCCCGGCCGGCCGTCCAGCGTGACCCTGCCCCCGTGGATCTCCACGAACCGTTCCACCAGTGACAGTCCGATCCCGGTCCCCGGGGAATGCGAACTGGCGGGCGACGCTCCCTGCTCGAAGGGTTCGAACAGCAGGTCACGAAGGCCCGGTTCGATGCCCGGACCGTCGTCCTCGACGACGATGCGGGCGCCCGAGCCGACAGCCGCCAGTGAGATGTCCACCGTGGTGCCGTCCGGGGTGTGCCGCTGGGCATTCCTGACCAGGTTGTCCACGACCCGTTCGATCATGCTCACGTCGACCGACAGCACGACGGGCTCGAGATCCAGCGCCAGGCGATGGCTGGTTCGTTCCGCCTCGTCGACGATCCGACGGACGAGTGCGGCAAGATCCGTCGGGACCCTGCGCGGTTCGACGTTGCCGCGGGACAGCCGGTCGACGTCGAGCAGGTCGTCCACCAGTCGCTCGAGCCGACGCGCATTGGCCATGACCCGGTCGAGCATTGCTCGCGCGTCCTGGTTCACGTCGGAGTGGTCGCACAGGCGCATCGCGGTCTCGGAGAACCCGATGATGCTGGTCAGGGGGGTGCGCACCTCGTGGGAGACCGCGGACAGGAACGTGGTCTTCATCGTGTCGACACGCCGGAGCTCGTCGGCGACGCGTCGTTCGTGCTCGAGCGCCTCGCGGGTCTGGTCGATGTCGCGCTGTTCGTCGGTGACGTCACGGATGACCCCGACGAGCGCGACGGGACGCCCCGCGTGCAGGATGAGGTTTCGGTGGTCCTCGAGCCACACCCAGTCACCATCCGCATGCTGCCACCGCCAGCGGAAGCTGCCCGTGGACCGGACAGGCTCACGGAGCATGCGGGTGACGTCCGGCAGGTCGTCTGGATGGACCCTCGACGTCAGCGTCGACAGGTCCGCAAGGAACTCCTCGGCGGGTAGCCCCAGCACCCCCTCGATCGACGGGCTGACGTAGTCCAGTTGTGGCTCGGGGTCCAGCGCGAGCCGGTAGACCACGTCCTGGATGTTCTCCGCGATGAGGTGGAACTGTTCCTCCGACGCCGCCAGCGCCTGACGGGCCTCCTCGCGCTCGGTCAGGTCCCGGTAGACGGCCAGTGAGCCCGTCTTCTGCCCGCCATCGCGGATGTAGGCCATGGTCACGCCGACGTGGACCACATGGCCGTCTCGGTGGCGACGCACCACCTCGACGTAGCCCTCCTCGAGTCGGTCCTCGTGCAGGCGGCGCAGCCCCTCTGCGACCGTGTAGCCGTCGTAGCCCTCGACGTCGAGCAGACTGAGGGACTCACCCAGGATCTCCTCCGCGGACCAGCCGAACAGGTCGGCGGCACCTCGACTCCATCCGGTCACGGTGCCCTCGAGGTCGAGGGAGACCAGCGCCATGGCCGACGTTCCGATGATCGCCGACACGGTCCCCTCGGCCTCGCGGCGCTGCACGCGGTCGGTGATGTCGAGGATCATGACCAGGACGTGGTCCACGACGTCGTCCACGCGCTGCGGCTCCACCCGCACGTCCCACCATCGACCACGCCACCAGGCCTCGTCACGCCCCGAAGCGCCGTCGAG
>JBBDIX010000019.1:0-31098 GCA_040880235.1 Nitriliruptoraceae bacterium | reverse complement strand
AGGAACGAACGAAACGTCGTGTAGCCGACGGCGAGCTCGCCACGCACGACGCCGGAGACCACGACGTCCGCCCGGATCGAGTTGAACATCGGCTCGCCGACCCTGCCCGCCGAGTCGTGGACGTCGTCGACCACCAGGTCCACCCGGACGAGCTCCGGGAACTGCATGCCGTGCACGAGCGCGTCACACACCTGGCGGTAGAGCTCGTTGCGCGACGAGGTCGACTCGACAGCGAGCTGCACGGCCCGGAGCACCGACAGCTCCTTGACCCGCTCCTCGAGGTCCCGCTCGGCACGGACGTGGCCGAGTTCACCGTCGATCACCACGCCGAGAGACGCGAGCAGATCGTCGTGCACCGCCGGCAGCCCCGCATCCACCAGCAGCCCGGTGATCCGGGTGCCGCCGACCACGATCCTGCGGTACGACGGATCGGCCAGCGGATCGACTCCGGGGGCCGCGTCGAGTGTCGAGGCGATGATCGCACCGGCGCCCGTCCCGTAGGGGCCGATGACGGCGCACCCGGTCGGCAGGTGCTCGCCGAGCACGACGGTGGCCGCCTGCACCGCGTGCCGGATGTCGCTGCTGCCACTGATCGCGGCATACAGGTCCCTCAGGATGCGGGCAGCCGAGCCACCGCCCGGCAGCTCGCCGGTCGGTTCGTCGTCCGCCGTCCCGGTGTTCGTCACCCCGGCCTCTCGTTGGTCGTCCGTCTCATCGTGACTGTGCCAGAACGTGGAGTGCGATGCCCGCCGCCACCGACGCGTTGAGGGAGTCGACGCGTCCACGCATGCGCAGGCGCGCGAGGACGTCGCAACGTTCGCGGGTCAGGCGACGCAGGCCCGTCGACTCGGCCCCGACGACCAGTACGCAGGGTTCGGACACCAGATGGCTCGTCGTCAGCTCCACCGGCGCGTCCGCGTCCAACCCGATCGACCAGATGCCGGCGTCGCCGAGTTCGTCGAGCGCGCGCACGAGGTTGGTGACCCGTGCCACGGGCAGGTGGGCCAGTGCCCCGGCGGCCGCCTTCTCCACGGTGGGGGTGATCCCCGCTGCCCGACGATCAGGGATGAGCATCCCCTGTGCGCCGAGCGCCTCGGCCGTTCGAGCGATCGACCCGAGGTTGTGGGGGTCGGTGACCCCGTCGAGCGCGACCAGCAGCGGGCGATCCGTCGTCGCGATCGATCGGGCGATCAGTTCGGTGACCGACGCCAGGGGGAATGCGGGCGCGTCGGCGACGACCCCCTGGTGGACCAGCCCGTGGGCACGCGCGTCGAGCGCGTGTGCGTCGACGTGTGCGACGGAGACACCGGCACGCGCGGCGAGGTCGAGGATCTCGTCGAGCACCGGGCTCGTCCCGCGACGTTCGGAGATGGACAGGGACCGCACGGCTCGACCCGCCCGCAGCAGCTCGCGGACCGGGTGCAGCCCGACGACGACCCGGTCCCCGCTCACCGGACGTGGGAGGTCGCGACGTACCAGTCGGATCCGTCCACCCGGTCCTCCACGACGATCCCCGCGGCAGCCAGGCGGTCGCGAATCTCGTCTGCGGCCGCGAAGTCCCGGGACTCGCGGGCCGCACGCCGCTGCTCGAGCAGGTGGGTGACGAGCGGATCGATCTGTTGCTGGCGTGCGGTGGCGAGCCCGAGCGTGTGCGTGATGCCCAGACCGAGCACGGAGTCGCCGACGTCGACCAGCGCATCGGCGAGGCCGGCGACGGTGGCCGCGGCGGTGGCATCTCCGCCGGCAGCCGGCGCGAGCAGGTCGTTGCCCTGACCCACGAGTTCGTGCAGCGCCGCGACGGCCGCCGGTGCATTCAGGTCGTCGTCCAGCGCCGCGTCGAAGGCATCGAGGTGTGTCGACGCTGCATCCGCGTCCGAGGTCACGCTGCTCGAGACCCGCCGAGCAGACCGCACGAAGGTGACGAACCGATCATGGGTCGAGGTGGCGTCGGCGAGGCGCTCCGACTCGAACGTCAGTGGGGTGCGATGGTGTGCCGACAGGTACCACAGGCGCATCGGGCCGGCGCCCCAGGTGTCGACGGCCTCGGCGAGGTTCACGACGTTGCCCACGGACTTCGACATCTTCTCGTCGCCCATCTGCACCATGCCGTTGTGGATCCAGTGGCGCGCGAACGTGCCGCCGTGCGCGGCCTCGTGCTGGGCGATCTCGTTCTCGTGATGGGGGAACACGAGGTCGAGGCCCCCACAGTGGATGTCGAACCCCTCCCCGAGGTGGCGGGCCGCCATCGCCGAGCACTCGATGTGCCAGCCGGGCCGTCCATCTCCCCACGGGGACGGCCACGACGGCTCGCCCGGCTTGGCCGACTTCCACAGGGCGAAGTCGAGGGGGTCCTCCTTGCGGTCGGCATCGACGACATCGGCCCCCTGCTCCAGCTCGTCGATGCGTCGCCGTGACAACTTCCCGTAGTCGGGAAACGATCGGACCCGGAAGAACACGTCACCGTCGACGGCGTACGCCCGGTCCTTCTCGACGAGTTCGGCGATGAGCTGCTGCATCTCCAGCAGGTGACCGGTCGCGAGCGGCTGCACGTCAGGAGCGAGCACCCCCAGGGCGTCCGCGACCCGGTTCCACGCCAGGGTGTAGCGCGTCGCGATGACCGACGGAGCGACCTTCTCTCGACGGGCACGCAGGATGATCTTGTCGTCGATGTCCGTGACGTTCTGCACGTACGTGACGTCGTATCCACGGCGCAGGAACAGCCGCCGCAACACGTCGGCGACGACCAGCAGGCGACCGTGACCGACGTGGGCATCGGACTGGACCGTCGGGCCACACGCGTACATGGCGACACGGCCCTCGTCACGCGGGACGAACTCGACCTCGGCACGGCGCAGCGTGTCGTACAGGAAGATGGACAATCGACGACCGCCGTGACGACTTCTGGGCGTGTTCACGCCGCCCGGGAAGGATCCGGTGGGCGACGTCGCAGGATCCGCAGCCTACCCGCCGAGGTCCACGAGGACCGTGGCCCACGCAGCGATGCCCTCACCACGGCCCAGGCTGCCCAGGTGATCGGTGGTGGTGAACTTGACCGACACCGCGTCGAGGTCCACACCCGCCGCCCGCGCCAGATTGGCCCGCATCCGATCGCGATGCCCGGCCTGGCGCGGTGTCTGGGCCACGACCGTGACGTCCACGTTCACGACGTGACCCCCGGCGGCCGACACGTCGGCCACGACCTCGGCCAGCAGACCGATCGAGTCCGCGTCACGAGTGGCCGGTTCGTCGACGCCGAAGCGTGACCCGAGGTCGCCGGACGCGGTCGCACCCAGCAGTGCGTCGGCGACGGCGTGCGCCACGACGTCGGCGTCCGAGTGACCCGCGAGAGGTGGTCCGTCACCGACCTCCACCCCTGCGAGCACCAGCGGTCGGTCGGCGGTCGTGTCGAAGTGATGGACGTCGATCCCGTTGCCGATGCGCAACCCCATGTCAGACCCCTCGCGCCAGTTGCTCGACGAATCTCAGGTCATCGAGGGTCGTGACCTTGTGTGCGTGCGCCGAACCAGCCACCACCACCACGCGACCGCGCAGGCGCCCCGCGGCCAGTTCCTGTTCGACCAGCGCGAGCTCATCGGTGGCCGACACCGCGATGGCGAGCACGGCATCGAGCGCAGCGTGGGCGAACACCTGGGGGGTCTGCACGACGACGAGGTCGGAGCGATCCACGGTCGCAACCACCGCGGAACCATCGACGCGCTTCACCGTGTCCGCGATCCGCAGTGCCGGCGCGGCGGCGACGACGTCGCCCGCGACGGCATCCAGCACCGCGGTGACCACGGTCGGTGGGACGAGCGGGCGCGCGGCATCGTGCACGACGACGCGCTCGACGGTGCGGGACAGCGCCGCCACCCCGGCGCGAACGCTGTCCGTGCGGGTCTCGCCTCCGTCGACCAGCGCGGCGAGATCGAATCCCGCGAGGGCCACGGCGAAGTCGGCACGCATTCCGGGCGGGTGCACGACCACCGGAGGTGGAACGCTCGCCTCCGTGAGACACGCGACCGCCCAGCAGACCAGCGGGCGACCGGCGACCTCGACGAGCGCCTTGGGCTGGTCCGCGCCGAGTCGCGTACCGCTGCCCGCCGCGACGACGACGGCCCCGATGGTGGAGGAGTTCACGGACGACTCACCAGGAGCAGGGCGTCGGCAGGACAGGCGTGCGGCACGGTGGGATCACCGGCCACGGCAGCCCTCAGGCCTGCGCGTCAGCGAGCGTCTGGTTGACGAGGGCCTCGGCCTGCTCCTCGTCCTTCTTGATCGCCACCGCGAGCTCGGACAGCAGGATCTGCTTGGCCTTGGTGAGCATGCGCTTCTCACCGGCCGACAGGCCCTTGTCCTGTTCGCGGGTGGCCAGGTTCCGGACGACCTCGGCGACCTGGTAGATGTCGCCGGAGCGCAGCTTCTCGTAGTTGGCCTTGAAGCGCCGCGACCAGTTGCCGGCCGCCTTGCCCTCCGGCTCGCGCAGCACGGCGAGCACCTGCTCGACCTGCTTCTTGGAGACGACATTGCGAATGCCGACCTCCTCGCAGGAGTCGGCGGGGACCATCAGCGTCAGGTCACCGTAGGTGAGGCGGAGCACGAGGTACTCGCAGGACTCGCCCTTGAGTTCTCGTTCCTCCTTGCGTTCGATGACTGCGGCCCCGTGATGGGGGTAGACCACGGTGTCGCCGACGCTGTACGCCATGAGCCTCAAGCTCCTCGCGCCTGCTCCCGTCACGAAGGGGCGGCGCTCGCGGTCGATCTTCCGGTGGAGGTGCCGTTGCAGCGCCGGTCGAGACGTGTTCGACGCAGCGCAGGCTCGGCACAGGTCGTACTCACCAGAAGGTACCACAGGGCATCTGCGGGCCTCAACAGAAATCGGCACCCTGCGGTGCCGTGGAGCCCTGCCCGATCAGACGTAGCGGTCGAACAGGCTCGCCTCGGCAAGCCGCCGCAGCCCGTCCTGGATGAGTCGAGCACGCGCCTCGCCGATGCCCTCGACGTCGTCGAGTTCGGCGATCGTGGCCTCCATCAGTCGCGGCAGAGTCCCGAATGCCTCCACGAGTCGTTCGATGACCGATGCAGGCAGACGCGGGATGTGGGAGAGCAGGCGATATCCGCGCGGGGTGACCGGATGCTCGAACTGATCGGACGGATGCGCGAGCAGCCGCGCCACCTGACCGGCGTCGAGCAGTTCGTCGGTCGACAGCTCGGCCACGTCGGCGAGTACCCGAGGCAGCTTGCGACGGCGATCCGCGAGATAGTCGCGAACCACGAGTTCGCGTTCGTCCGACACGGAGGCGACGAGTTCGTCGAGCTGGAGCTGGATGAGCCTGCCCTCGGTACCCAGCGCCGCGACGTGGTCCTCGACCTCCTGCGCGATGCGCCGCATCATCTCTGCTCGCTGCAGCGCCAGGACGACGTCACGCACCGTGACCGCGTCCTCGACCTCGCGTGCAGACAGGACGGCCGTCACCTCGTCGAGGCGGGCCCGGTAGCGCTCGAGGGTCGACAGCGCCTGGTTGGCTCGGACCAGCAGCGCCGAGACCTCCTCCAGGGTGTGCTTGTCCTGCCCGTGGTACAGCGTGACGACGCCCATGGACTCGGAGACGGCGACGACGGGCAGGCCGGTCTCCTTCGCCGATCGTTCCGCTGACCGGTGACGAGTCCCCGTCTCCGACGTGTCGATGCTGGGGTCCGGGACGAGTTGGACGTTGGCGCGCAGGATGCGGGTCGCCGCGGCGTCCATGACGAGCGCACCGTCCATCTTCGCGAGCTCGGCGATCCGCTGGGCCGTGGCCCGGACGTCGATGTCGAACCCGCCCGACAGCAGCGGTTCGAACTCCGGGCGGCGCCCGATCATGATCAGCGTGCCACGGCCCGCGTGGATGATCCGTTCGAGGCCCTCACGCAGGTTGGTCCCGGGCGCGAGCAGTGTGATCACGGCGCGGTGGTCGACCTCGTGCCCCGACTCGACCACCTGGTCTCCTCCGTGTCACTGGCCCTCGTGCGACGAGTAGCCGTCCATCGCCCATGGCCGATCCTACTACCGCCCTGCCACGGGGACGTGGAACCTGCCCTCGAGGCGCGCGTCAACCACAGGACACGTCACACCCGTAGGGTCTGCTGGTCCCTGCCGCGGTGACACGCGCGGCGTGCGACTCCCGAGGAGGGACGATGGACGACGCCCTGGCCAACGGCTCCGTGCTCGACGCCCGCCGCGCACTCGACCGACTCGACCTGCGCGACTGGCAGGTGACCGCATTCGGGGCGTGGGCGGGGGCCAACGGACGCGGCATCGTCGAGGCGATCACCGCCGCCGGAAAGACCCGGGTGGGCCTGGCGGCCGCGGTGGGCACCCTGGGTCGTGGGGGCAGCGTGCTCGTGCTCGTGCCCACGGTCGAACTGCAGGACCAGTGGATCGGCCAACTGCGTCGCATCGCGCCGACGGCCCGGGTCGGCCGCCTCGGCGGTGGCGGCCAGGACGACTTCGCCGACCACGACGTGGTGGTGGCGACCCCACAGTCCGCCGCCGATGTCCCCGTCGAGCCTCGGTTCGGGCGTGCCGGCCTGTTGATCGCCGACGAGGCCCACCGGTACGGCGCTCCGGTCTGGTCTGCGGCCCTCAAGGAGGCGTTCGACCTCCGACTGGCCCTCACCGCCACGTACGAACGCAGCGATGACGGCATCGACCACGTCCTCACCCCGTACTTCGGCGACACCGTGTACGCCTACTCGTACCTCGAGGCGCGTCGCGACGGCGTGATCGCCCCGCTCCACCTGCGGATGGTGGGCGTCGACCTGACCCCGGAGGAACGTCGGGGGTACGTCCACGCCGACCGGCGTGTAGGTGAACTCCGCGCCCAGCTCGTGGGGCTCGGGCTGCCCCGCGATCCCGCGCGCCTGCTGGTGGCCGCGACCGCAGCCGCCCGAACGGAGTCGGGGACGAAGGCGCCCGGCGCCGACGGTCCCGGCGCCTCCGGCGGGTCGGTCGGCCGTACCGCCGCCGGCTACCTGTCGATGCTTCGCGAACGCCGAGCCATTGCCGCCGGCGCAGCCGCCAAGCTCGACGTCCTCGACACGCTGGCCCACGAACTGTCCAGCTGCCGCAGCATCGTGTTCACCGACACCGTCGAGCAGGCAGGACTCGCCGTCGGGCGCCTGACCGCAGGCGGGGTGCGGGCCGCGCTGGTCCACGGACAGCTCGACGCGCGGACGCGCCGTGACCGGATGCAGGCATTCCGTTCGGGCCGCCTGGGCTGCGTCGTGGCGCCTCGGGTGCTCGACGAGGGGCTCGATGTCCCGGACGCGGACGCGGCGGTCGTGCTGGCCGCGTTCCGGACACCTCGGCACCTGATCCAGAGGCTCGGCCGCGTGCTGCGTCCCAAGTCGGACGGACGAGCCGCCACGTTCACCATCGTCCACGCCCGCGACACCCGTGAGGATCCGGATCGAGGAGCGAACGCCGCCTTCCTGCAGGCCGTCGAACCGATCGCCGATCGCGTCGAGCACGTGACGGCCGAGCAGCTGCGCACCGAGCGGTCACGGCGCCCCTCTCACCGCGGTCAGGCCGGCGACGTCGACTCGGGACCGGGATCGCCGACGACGTCGGGCAACAGGTAGGTGGTGCCGTCGCACCGAGCGAGGCCGTCCGCCACCAGGCGCTCGGCGACGCGCTCGGCCCGGGCGGCGTCGTCCGACCACCCGCACACCACGGCCAGTTCGTGCGCCTCGACCGCCCGACGGCGCAGGGTGTCGACGAGTCGACCTCGTCCCTGCCGGTCGGATCCCTCGAATCGGGACTGACCGCCAGAGACACCCGCGGAACCTCGTGCCGGGTCCTGACCCACGCGCCCGTCGAGCTCCCAGCGGCACCACGCACGCACCGGGCAGTCGAGGCAGTGTGGCGTCGGACGGCAGATCCGGGCCCCGAGGTCGAGCATGGCCTGGTTGTGCGCCCACCCACGCCCCGGGGTCACCAGGTCGTCGGCGAGTCGCTGGACGACCGAGGCGGTGAGTCGTTCGCCCGAGGTCCGCGCCAGGATGCGCGCGACGTTCGTGTCGACGACGGCGTCGTCGCGTTCGAAGGCGAACACGCGCACCGCGCGGGCCGTGTACGGACCGACGCCGGGCAGGGCGAGCAGCGACGCGAGATCGTCGGGAACCCGACCGTCGTGACGCTCGACCATCTGCACCGCGGCCGCGTGGAGGTGCACGGCGCGACGGTTGTACCCGAGGCCCTCCCACCGGCGGATCACCTGGGCGGCACCCGCGGCCGCGCACGCGGCAGGGTCTGGCATCGCCGCGAGGAACGCCCGCCAGGGACCGGTCACCCGATCGACCTGCGTCTGCTGGAGCATCAGCTCGGCGACGAGGATCGCCCACGGGTCCCGGGTGTCGCGCCACGGCAGATCCCGTCGCGCCGTGCGCCACCAGTCGAGCAGCGCGGCGGAGAACCCGTCGGTCATGCGCGTGTCACGTACACCAGTCGTGCCGCCTCGAGGGGAAGCTCGATCCGATGCTCGTCGAGTTCGAGCACGACCTGGGCGCCCGTCGTGGTGAGCTGGACCGTCTCTCCCGCCCGCATGCCGTGTTCGTAGAGGACGTGGATGACCTCGGCGTCGCTCTGCAGGGACTCCGAGATGCTGTGGAGCCGCACGGCGCCGTCGCCCGCCTCGGTGAGCGACACGATGTCCACGCTGGCGTCACCGGAGCCCGGTATCGGGTTGCCGTACGGGCTGGTCGTCGGGTTGCCGAGCAGTTCCGCGAGCTTGTCCTCGACGCGATCCGAGATGACGTGCTCCCAGCGACAGGCCTCCTCGTGGATGTACTCGGGATCGAGCCCGATGACGTCCGCGAGCAGGCGTTCCGCGAGCCGGTGCTTGCGCATGACATGGGTCGCACGCTCGCGACCCATCGGCGTCAACTCCACCGTCCGATCGGTTGCGAGCTGGAGGAGACCCTGTTCCTGCAGACGCGCCACGCCCTCGGAGATCGACGGTGCAGACAGCCCCAGACGTTCGGAGAGGCGGGCACGCAGGGCCGGGATGCCCTCCTCCTCGAGTTCGAGGACGGTGCGCAGGTACATCTCGGTCGAGTCGATCAGGTCGTGCGCCACAGACCACCTCCAGCGAACGCCGAGCGTAGTCGCGGCCCGATACGGTCGGGCGGTGTGTCCATCCCGGCCGAGCGAGAGGCCCGGGACGGCCCGTGAGGGGATCCGATGCGTCGATGGTCCGCAACGCGCTGGTCACCGCGTCGGCCGCCTCAGCAGACGGCGATCCGAACGGTCGGCACGGCCCAACGCCCGCCCGACCCCGCCCCGCTGCCCGTGTGGGCAGACCTCGTGGACGGCCCGGCGCCCCACGCCCCGCTCGACGGCACCGTCGAGGCCGAGGTGTGTGTCATCGGACTGGGCGCTGCGGGACTCGCGGCGGCCGCACACCTCGCGTCGCGCGGCGCCGACGTCGTGGGCATCGAGTCGGGGCCGATCGGCGGTGTGGCCACGTCGCGCAGCGCCGGCCTGGCGCGCAGCGGCCTGGCGGCGTTCCACCACGATGCCATCGAGATCCTCGGGCGTCGACGTGCCGTGGCACTCCACCGGATCACACTCGAGGAGATGGATCGGCTCCGCATGTCGGGCGACGACGAGTTCTCCTGGCCCGGAAGCCTCCGGATCGCCACGTCGTCGCTGGAGCGCGAGGACTGCGCACGCCAGTACCACGTGATGCAGCGCGACGGTCTGGCCGTCCAGCACTGGTCAGGCCCCGAGGGCGACGGCCTGCTGTTTCCGGCAGACGGGGTCGTCAACCCGGTCCTTCGCACGCGGCGACTCGCCCGCGAGGCCGCCGAGGCCGGCGCGCGACTGTTCGCGTTCACCCAGGCGCAGCAGGTCGGCGAGCGTGACGTCGACACGTGGACCGGCGAGGTCCGGTGCCGATCGGTGATCGTCGCCATCGACGGAGACCTCGAACGGGTCGTCCCGGCGCTGGCCCGGATCGTCCACACGAGGCACGTCGAGATGCTCGCGACCGCACCCGTACGCGAGGTTCGCCGGTCGCGGCCGGTGATCGCGCGCTGGGGACACGACATCGTGCGCCAGCTCCCGGACGGTCGGATCGTCGTCGGTGGGCGCGACGACCGGGGAGACGACGACACGCCGTGGTCGCTGCAGCCGAACTCCACGGTTCAGGCCGAACTGGACACCCTGCTCGCGGAGACCTTCGACCGCCCTCTGGAGGTGACGCACCGGTGGGCGACCGCCACGGCGTGCACCGACGACCGATTGCCGGTCCTGGCGCGCCTCGGTCCGTCGACGATCGCCGTCGGGGCACTCAACGGGCACGGGACCGTGCTCGGTCCCCTGCTGGGACGCGCAGCCGCCGACCTCACGCTCGGCCGACACTCAGAACTTGCTGACCTCCTGCAGGCCTGAGCGTCAGTCGTCGTGGTCCGTTCGGTCGTCGCCACCGCCGGCGAGTTCCACCGGCGGGGTGTCCGGCGCCGACGGCGACTCGACGGCGTGGAACTCGACCGTGTCGGCGTCGGTGTCCACGTCCGCGACGATGAGCGCACCCACCGAGAACTCGCCCAGCAGGATGCGTTCGGACATCTTGTCCTCCAGCTCTCGCTGGATGGTCCGCCGCAGGGGCCGCGCGCCGAGCTGAGGGTCGTACCCCTTCTCCGCCAGCCACACCTTGAGCGCGTCCGTCAGTTCGAGGTCCAGCCCCTTGACCGCGAGCTGGCTCTTCACCCGCTGCATCATGAGATCCACGATCGACGTGACCTCCTCGAGCGTCAACGGGTGGAAGACGATCGTGTCGTCGATGCGGTTGAGGAACTCCGGACGGAAGTGCTTCTTGAGCTCGTCGTCGACCTGGCGGCGCATCTTCTCGTACATCGACGCGTCGTCGTCCTGGACGAATCCGACCGCAGGCGCCGTGAGGTTCTTCGTCCCGAGGTTCGAGGTCATGATCAGGATCGTGTTCTTGAAGTCGACCGTGCGCCCCTGCGCGTCGGTGAGTCGTCCGTCCTCGAGGATCTGCAGGAGGGTGTTGAAGACGTCGGGGTGGGCCTTCTCCACCTCGTCGAAGAGCACGACCGAGAACGGCTTGCGGCGCACCTGCTCGGTGAGCTGGCCACCCTCGTCGTAGCCGACGTACCCGGGCGGCGAGCCGATGAGGCGGCTGACGGTGTGCTTCTCCATGTACTCGGACATGTCGAGGTGGATCAGCGAGTCCTCGTCACCGAACAGGTACTCGGCGAGGGTCTTGGCGAGTTCGGTCTTCCCGACGCCGGACGGCCCGAGGAAGATGAACGACCCGGACGGGCGCTTGGGATCCTTGAGACCCGCACGGGTGCGGCGGATCGCCTGTGACACTGCGGCGATGGCCTGCTCCTGGCCGATGACGCGCTTGTGCAGCTCGTCCTCCATGTGGAGCAGTCGGTCCGACTCCTCCTGGGTGAGCTTGAACACCGGGATGCCGGTCCACACCGACAGCACGTCGGCGATGACCTCCTCGTCGACGGTGAGCACGGTGTCCATGCCCTCCGAACGCCACTGGGCCTCACGCTGCTGGCGCTGCTCGAGCAGTCGCTTCTCCTGGTCGCGCAGGCCTGCGGCCTCCTCGAAGTCCTGCGCGTCGATCGCGCCCTCCTTCGACAGCCGGGCCTGTTCGATCTGCTCGTCCAGATCCTGCAGATCCGGAGGCGTGGTCATCGAACGGATCCGCAGCCGGGAACCGGCCTCGTCGATCAGGTCGATGGCCTTGTCGGGAAGGAACCGGTCGGAGATGTAGCGGTCTGCGTACTCGGCCGCGGCGATGAGGGCCTCGTCGGTGATGCTGACGCGGTGATGGGCCTCGTACCGGTCGCGCAGGCCGCGGAGGATCTCGATGGTGTGTTCCATCGAGGGCTCGTCGACCTTGACCGGCTGGAACCGACGTTCGAGTGCCGCGTCCTTCTCCAGGTGCTTGCGGTACTCGTCGAGCGTCGTGGCCCCGATGGTCTGCAGTTCACCGCGCGCGAGCATGGGCTTGAGGATGCTCGCCGCGTCGATCGCGCCTTCGGCCGCCCCGGCACCGACCAGCGTGTGGATCTCGTCGATGAACAGGATGATGTCCCCGCGGGTGGTGATCTCCTTGAGGACCTTCTTCAGGCGCTCCTCGAAGTCGCCGCGGTAGCGGGACCCGGCGACGAGCGCACCGAGGTCGAGCGTGTACAGGTGCCGGTCCTTGAGCGTCTCGGGCACCTCCCCGGCGATGATCCGCTGGGCGAGTCCCTCCACGATCGCGGTCTTGCCTACCCCCGGCTCGCCGATCAGCACGGGGTTGTTCTTGGTGCGGCGCGACAGGACCTGCATCACCCGTTCGATCTCGCGCTCGCGTCCGATCACCGGGTCGAGTTCCCCGGCGTGGGCCGCCTGGGTCAGGTTGCGACCGAACTGGTCGAGGACGGTCGAGCCCTCACGGCTCCCCTGGGAGGATCCCTCGCCGACGCCGGCGGTGGCCTTGTCCCCGCCCGCGTAGCCCGACAGCAGCTGGATCACCTGCTGACGGACCTTGCTGAGATCCGCGCCGAGCTTCTGGAGGACCTGTGCCGCGACCCCCTCACCCTCTCGGATGAGGCCGAGCAGGATGTGCTCGGTCCCGATGTAGTTGTGGCCGAGCTGCAGCGCCTCACGCAGGGAGAGCTCGAGGACCTTCTTGGCGCGCGGGGTGAACGGGATGTGGCCGGCGGGTGCGGTCTGCCCGCGACCGATGATCTCCGTGACCTGTTCGCGCACACCCTCCAACGAGATGTTCATCGACTCGAGGGCCTTCGCGGCGACCCCCTCACCCTCGTGGATCAGGCCGAGCAGGATGTGCTCGGTCCCGATGTAGTTGTGGTTGAGCATCCTTGCCTCTTCCTGGGCAAGGACGACCACCCGGCGGGCCCGGTCGGTGAACCTCTCGAACATGCGCTCGTCTTTCCGCGTGGGGCTGCTGCCGGCGACGATCCATGCAGATCTGGGCTGGACAGGGATCGTAACCCAGCGTGCCAGTGTCGACCCCTGTCCGCCAGAGATCTCAGCCTGTTCGGCTCCGATCTGTCCCCCAGATGGCCAGACCCGCCGCCCGCGAGCTGATCACGGCGTCTCGCGAACGTCGGCCGCGGCGCCGTCAGGTCCCGGAGGAGTCCCCGAGACGTTCCGGACGCAGCGTCGGGAACAGGATCACGTCACGGATGTTGGCGACGTCGGCGAGCAGCATCACCAGCCGGTCGACCCCCACCCCGAGTCCTCCGGCCGGCGGCATACCGAGCTCCATCGCCCGCAGGTAGGGCTCGTCGACCGCCATGGCCTCGTCGTCGCCGGCGGCGCGTGCCGCCGCCTGGGCCTCCAGACGCTCGCGCTGCTCGATCGGATCGACGAGTTCGGAGAACGCGTTGGCCAGTTCCCGGCCGGTGACGATCAGCTCGAAGCGTTCGGTCACGTGCGGGTCGTCTCGATGGCGCCGAGCCAGCGGCGACACCTCCACCGGGTGGTCGACCACGAATGTCGGGTCCCACAACGTGTGCTCGACCAGGTGTTCGTACAGTTCGAGCACGAGCTTGCCGATCCCCCACGATGACTCGTGCGGGATCTCGTGGGTGTCACACAGCGCACGCACGTCGTCGATCGCCAGGTCGTACGACAGGTCCGGGCGACCCGTCGCCTCACGCACCAGGTCGAGCAGTCCCACCCGCCGGAACGGGCCGGTCAGGTCCACCTCGCGGCCCTGGTGGGAGACGACGGTCGACCCGACGCCGTCGATGGCCGCGCGCCGCAACAGCGCCTCGGTGAGGTCCATCACGTCGTGGTAGTCGTCGTACGCCGCATACGACTCCAGCATGGTGAACTCGGGGTTGTGGCGCGTGCTCATCCCCTCGTTGCGGAAGTTGCGGTTGATCTCGTAGACCCGACGCATTCCCCCGGCGATGAGGCGCTTGAGGTAGAGCTCGGGCGCGATGCGCAGGAACAGGTCGACGTCGAGCGCGTTGTGATGGGTGACGAAGGGGCGTGCCGTCGCTCCGCCCGGGATCGGGTGGAGCATGGGAGTCTCCACCTCGACGAAGCCCCGCTCGTCGAGTTCATCCCGCAGCGCCCGCAGGACCCGAGAACGCAGGGCGAACACGCGCCGTGCGTCCTCGTTGACCACGAGGTCGAGCTCGCGCTGACGGAACCGGATCTCCGTGTCGGACAGGCCGTGCCACTTGTCAGGCAGCGGACGCAGGCTCTTGCCCAGCATCGTCAGGGTGGAGGGCTGCACGGACAGCTCGCCCTTCTTCGACGCGATGACCTCACCGGTGGCTCCGAGCCAGTCCCCGACGTCCAGCAGCCCCAGCACGGTGCGCGAGTCGTCGTCGAGGCCCTTCACGGGACACAGCAGCTGCAGGTCCTGGCCGTCCTCACGGAGCACGAGGAACTGGAGGCGGCCCATCTCACGACGGCCGACGACGCGGCCGGCGACGGTGACCTGCACCCCGGTCGACGCCCCGGGTTCGAGGTCCGGGTGCTGGGCGCGCACCTCGGCGACGGTGTGGGTCGGACGGAACCGCACGGGCGACGGGTCGATGCCCGCGTCGCGCAGCTCGTCGATCTTGGCGCGACGCGACGCGACGATCGCCGCGAGCCGCGACGCCTCCGCCGTGCCGTGCTCGTCGTCGGCCTGGCCGGACGCCTCGCCCGACGACTGGTCCTCGTGCTGGGTGCTCACGCACACCTTCCCGGATCGTGGAACGCCCGAACGGTACACGGGCCCGTCCCGCTACCGACCGCCCCGGCTCCCGAGGTGGGGCTCCTCAGCGGGTCGGCTGGATGTCCAGCGCGAGGTCGAGCTGAGGCGCCGAGTGGGTGATGGCCCCGACCGACACCCGGTCGACGCCTGCCTCGGCGTACTCGCGGACGGTGTCGAGCCGCAGGGTCCCCGACGCCTCGAGCAGGATGCGCCCGTGCACCGACTCCAGTGCCCGCACGATCGTGACGGCCTGGCGCACGAGGTCGGGTGTGAAGTTGTCGAGCAGCACGTCGCGCGCGCCCGCGTCGATCGCCTCCCGGAGCTGGTCGAGGTCGTCCACCTCGACCTGGACGGGCAGGCCGTCGGCCGCGTCGAGTGCTGCTCGCGTCGCGGCAGTGACCGATCCGGCGGCGACCACGTGGTTGTCCTTGACGAGCAGTCCGTCGAACAGGCCGACCCGATGGTTGACGCCACCCCCGGCCCGCACCGCAGCCTTCTCCAGCAGGCGCATGCCGGGTGTGGTCTTGCGGGTGTCGCGCACGGCGCAGCCCGTACCGGCGACGGCATCCACGTGCGCACGCGTGGCCGTCGCGACCCCTGACAGGTGGGTGACCAGGTTCAGGGCGGTGCGCTCGCCGGTCAGGATCGCGCGAAGCGGCCCGTCCACCCGCGCCACAACGTCGCCTCGGGTGACCCGGTCACCGTCTGCGGCGATCCGCTCGACGGTCACCCGTTCGTCCACCTGCCGGTACACCTCCGCGACGAGGTCCAGGCCGGCGACGACCCCGTCGGCGCGCGCCACCAATGTCGCGCTGCCCGCCGCGTCGTCGGGCACCGTCGCGACCGACGTGACGTCGACCCCCTGCGCCAGGTCCTCCTCGAGAGCTCGGTTGACCAGGGCCACGGCCGCCGCGTCCGCGGCCATCACGACCGACCGCCCGATCCGTCGTCCGACGTCGCTCCCGTTGGTGTGGCGCCCGTCGGGACCACGGCCCCGGCGTGCGCGAGCACGGCCGCCTCCTCGTCCGGTGCGCCGATCAGCACGTTGTCGATGAGCCGGGCCCCGCCGACGTGGACGGCCACGGCGACGAGCACCCGCCCGTCACCCGTGACGGGCGCATCGAGTGCGGCGAACGTGTCGGGGTCGACGACGTCTGCGTAGTCCACGTCGAGCCCGTCGAGCGTCGCGGCCGTCACCGTGCGCAGCTCGTGCGGATCGAGGGTCCCCTGCGCACGCTGCCGACGTGCGGTGTCGACGGCGACCGCGAGCGCGGCCACGACCCGGCGTGCCCGGTCCCGTTCGGACGCGTCGAGCAGGGCGTTGCGACTCGACATCGCCAGGCCATCGGGCTCTCGAACGGTGGGCCCGCCGACGATCTCCACGTCGAGTGCCAGGTCCTCGACCAGCCGGCGCACCACCGCGAGCTGCTGACGATCCTTGTGGCCGAACACCGCAAGGTCGGGGCGCACGATCTCGAGCAGGCGCGTGACCACGGTGGCCACCCCGTCGAAGTGGCCCGGGCGACTGCGCCCGCAGAGCGTCTCGGTCAGCCGGCCGACCGCGACCGTCGTCGCCGCCCCGGGCGGATACATCTCGAGGGCCTCGGGCGCGAAGACGACGACGGGGACCGGCACGTCGAGACGTTCGAGCACCTCGAGGTCGGCGTCGAGATCCTTCGGGTACTGGTCGAGGTCGTCCGGCCGGTCGAACTGGTTCGGGTTGACGAAGATGCTCACGACCACCAGGTCGGCCCGGCCCGCAGCGATCCTGATCAGGGACAGGTGGCCGTCGTGCAGTGCGCCCATGGTCGGGACGAACCCGACGACAGCGCCGGTGGCGCGTGCGTCGGCCACCCGTGCGCGCACCTGGGCGACGGTGGTCACACACCTCACGAGCCACCTCCATCGGACCGTTCGCGTCGATCTTCGCCTCGGGACTCGAGCAGTGCAGCCAGTTCGGCGGCGCGGGACGCATCGAGCCCGACCTCCACCTGGCACAGCACCGCACGCTGGAGCAGACGATACGCGTCCGCGAGCCGACCCCCGCCGATCGCGTCGAGGTGCGACGCGATCGTGCCGACGTCGCCCCGGACCACCGGCCCGGTGAGCGACGAGGCGCCCTCGGCCAGCACGTTGGCGGCACTGGCTTCGATCAGTGGGCCGAGCAGCCGATCCGGATGGTCGATCCGTGCCGCGAGCAGCAGTTGCCGGGCAGTGGCCACCGCGGCACCCACCCCGTTCGAACCGACCGTGAGCGCGGCGTGGTACAGCGGACGACGCGCGTCGGGGACCTCGACCACGTCGCCTCCGAGGTCGGTGACGAGCCGCCCCACCCAGTCGCGGTCGATCGACGCACACGACACACCCCAGGCGGCACCCACGAGCAGGTCGGGGTCCGTGGCTCCCGACGGGATCGTGATCGCCGGATGGCACGCGGCGATGCGTGCCCCGGTCAGCGCCACCCGTCGCAGCACGTCCAGACCGTGGGCACCCGACAGGTGCACGACCCGGTGCGACTCCCCGAGCCGGTCCGACACGGCGAGTTCGCCGGCGACGCCAGCGATCCGGTCGTCGGGAACCGCGAGCACGAGGGTGTCGACCATGTCGGCGAGCTGCACGGGCGTCTCGCACCGCCGGACTCCGGCGACCAGCGCCTGCAGGGCAGACGCGGAACCGTCGGATCCACCGGCGATCCCGACCACGCGCCAGCCGGCTCGTGACGCGGCGGTGGCCAGCAACGTGCCGGCTCTGCCGGGACCGACGATGCCCAACCGCGTCATCGTGCGTCTCCGTGCTCACGAGACAGGGCGTCGCGCTCTGGACGGTCGAACGACGCGCGCGGCCCGGTCGGGCCCTCCGGACGTTCGATGCGTCGGCCCGGGACGTCCGACAGTCGAACATCCAGTTCGATCGCGTCCATGCCCGGACACGCCGTCAGCAGCGCCGCGACGCGACGTCCGTCGGGCAGATGGCCCCCGGGATGGATCTCGGCCAGCGGAAGGAGCGCGAAGGCCCGTTCGGTCAGGTGGGGGTGCGGGACCACCAGCTCGTCGCCGTCGAGTACCACGTCCCCGTACAGGAGCACGTCGATGTCGAGCACCCGCGGTCCCCACCGGACCTCGGCACCACGGTCCCGGCCGAACGCCGCCTCCACCAGCTGGGTCTGGGCGAGCAGTTCGTGGGGGGCCAGCGAGGTGACGACCCGGACCACCAGGTTGAGGAAGTCGTCCTGTGCCACGGCACGCGGGTCGTCGGCCGGGGGCCACGGCGGCGTTCGGTACACGGCGGACGTGTCATCCACGGCGACACCGTCGATGTCGTCGATCGCCCACACCGCCGCCTCGAGTGTGGCCAGCGCGTCACCGACGTTCGCCCCGAGTCCGAGGAACGCGGTGACGGTCGGGGTGGACGTCCGGTCGGTCACGGGCGGCTCCGGGTGACGGTGACCTCGACGTCGGCAGCGGCGACGGGCAGGGGGGCCGCAGGCTTGTGGACGGTCACCGTCGCCGACGTGACACGCGTGTCGACGAGACACTCGTCGGCGATGCGTGCCGCCAGCCGTTCGATGAGTGCGACGGGTTCCCCGGTGACCACCTCCACGACCCGTGCGGCGAGGTGCCCATAGTCGACGGTGTCGCGCAGCTGGTCGCTCGCGGCCGCCGCGGACAGGTCGAGGTCGAGCGCGACATCGACGACGAACCGCTGGCCGATGCGCGTCTCGTGGTCGAACACCCCGTGGTGACCGAACGCCTCGATGCCACGGATCGCGATGCGGTCACTCACGGTTGGCTCCCGATCTCGGCGATCCGTCAAGGGTCGCGGGGCGGCGGACGGCGTCAGCGACGGCAACAGCGTCGCAGGTCTCATGCACGTCGTGGACTCGAACGATCGATGCGCCGTTGGCGACCGCGAGCGTCGCCGCGGCGACCGAGGCCGCCGTGCGCCGGGACGGATCGGACTGGCCCGTGAGGTGGCCGAGGAACGACTTGCGCGAGGCGCCGACGAGCACCGGGCGGCCGAGGGTCGTCAGCTCCCGAAGGCGACGCAGGAGTTCGAGGTTGTGCGCGACGGTCTTGCCGAAACCGATGCCCGGGTCGACGATCACCCGTTCGCGCGCGATCCCCAGCGCCTCCAGTCGCGTCAGGTGGCCTGCGAGGTGATCGCGCACGTCGGTCACGACGTCGTCGTAGTGGGGGTCGACCTGCATGGTGCGCGGCGTGCCCTGCATGTGCATCAGCACGTACGCGACGTCGAGGTCGGCAACGGTGGGCAGCAGGTCGCGATCGAGTGATCCCGCAGAGACGTCGTTGACGAGTGCAGCGCCAGCCTCCACGGCGGCGCGGGCGACGACGGCCTTTGCGGTGTCGATCGACACCATCACCCCGGCGTCGGTGAGGCCACGGACGACGGGGAGCACGCGGCGGAGTTCCTCGTCGGCGTCGACGGGCACGGCGCCGGGACGGGTCGACTCCCCGCCCACGTCGACGACGTCCGCGCCCTGTTCGACCAGTGCGAGCCCTGCCTCGACCGCCGGAGTGGCGTCACCGGGCCGAAAGTGGGTGCCACCGTCCGAGAACGAGTCCGGGGTGACGTTGAGCACCGCCATGACGACGGTCCGGCGGGAGGTCGGCAGGACGCCGGCCGGGGTCCACACGTCCGGGAGGGCGAGCGGCTCCGGGGTCGTTGCGGGCGCGTCCACATCGGCGCCGGCCCGAGCGATCGGGCCGGAGATGGAGGGGTCGGAATCGGCCACGTCGGGCACCTGCCGTCAGGTGGCACGAGGGTAGGGCGCAGGCCTGCCGATCGGGAACCGCCGCCCGACCTCGGCGATCAGCCGCGCAGCAGCGTCATGGCCTCGGCGCGGGTCGCCGGATCCTTGCGGAACCGCCCACGAACGGCCGAGGTGACGGTCACCGCACCGGACTTGCGGATGCCGCGCATCTCCATGCACAGGTGCCTCGCCTCGACGACGACCATCACCCCTCGCGGGTCGAGCGCCCGTTCCATCGCGTCGGCGATCATCGTCGTCATGCGTTCCTGCAGGCCCGGCCGTCGCGCGCACACGTCGACGAGCCGGGCGAGCTTCGACAGGCCCGTGATCTGACCTGCGTCGTTCGGCAGGTAGGCGACGTGGGCGGTGCCGTGGAACGGCACCAGATGGTGCTCACACATCGAGTGGAAGGGGATGTCGCGCATCATGACGATCTCGTCGTGCGACTCGTCGAACGTGACCGACAGCACGTCGGCCGGATCCACGAGCAACCCGGAGAAGATCTCGTCGTAGGCGCGGGCGACCCGCTCGGGGGTGTCGACGATGCCGGGACGATCGGGGTCCTCCCCGATCGCCTCGAGCAGCATGCGGACCGCGGCACGGATCCGGTCGTGATCGAATCCTGCGGGTGTCGGGATGGTCACGCGGGGCTCCTCACGACGGCGAGTGCCGACCCGTCGGGCGTCGAGACGGGTCGGCACTCACGTTCGCTTCGATGCCGACGTCTGTGCGGATGGGTCCTCGTTCGATCCATCGTCCGATGCTCGGCTGTTGCCGTGAGGTCCCCCGTGTCCGTTGACCCCGACGCGGCGCAGGGCCGCGATCGCCGCGGCGGGATCGTCGGAGACCGGCGCGACGGCTGCACGACTCGGCCGGTCACGGGTCGGACCGAGGACCTCCTTCAGCGTGTCTCCCTCGACGGTCTCCACCTCGAGCAGCCGGGTCGCGAGCGCCTCGAGGACGTCGTCGTTCTCCACGAGGATCTCGAGCGCCTCGTCGTGCGCCTCGTCGAGCAGGGCACGGACCTCCTCGTCGATCTGGAACGCCACCTGCGCGGAGTAGTCCGGTTCGTGCCCGAAGTCGCGCCCGAGGAACGGCTGCGACTCGGTGCGTCCGAGCCGGATCGGACCCAGTCGATGGCTCATCCCGTACTGGGTGGTCATCTCCCGGGCCAGCTGCGTGGCCTTCTCGATGTCGTTGGAGGCCCCGGTGGTGATGTCGCCGATCTTGAGCTCCTCGGCGACGCGACCGCCGAGCATCATCGCGAGCTTGTCGACGAGTTCGCCACGCGTGGCGTAGGAACGATCCTCGGTGGGCAACGCCATCGTGTACCCGCCGGCACGACCTCGCGGGATGATCGTGATCTTGTGGATCGGGTCCGAGTGTGGCAGGGCATGCCCCACGATGGCATGCCCGGCCTCGTGAAAGGCGGTGATCTGGCGCTCCCGGTCACTCATCAGCTTCGTCCGGCGCTGCGGGCCCGCGATCACCCGGTCGATCGCCTCGGCGAGCTCGGACGCGGTGATCTCCTTCTTGTCGAACCGGGCGGCCAGGATCGCGCCCTCGTTGACGAGGTTGGCCAGGTCGGCACCCGTGAAGCCCGGGGTCTGCCGGGCGATCACCTCGAGGTCGACGTCGTCCGCCAGGGGCTTGCCCTTGGCGTGCACCTTGAGGATCGCCTTGCGGCCCTCGAGGTCGGGACGGTCGACGACGATCTGACGATCGAAGCGGCCCGGGCGCAGCAGCGCGGGGTCGAGGATGTCGGGACGGTTCGTCGCGGCGAGCACGATCACCGCGGTGCGCACGTCGAAGCCGTCCATCTCGACGAGCAGCTGGTTCAGGGTCTGCTCACGCTCGTCGTGGCCGCCACCCATCCCGGCACCGCGGTGGCGTCCCACCGCATCGATCTCGTCGACGAAGATGATCGCGGGCGCGCTGGCCTTCGCCTGCTCGAACAGATCGCGGACACGGCTGGCCCCGACGCCGACGAACATCTCGACGAAGTCCGACCCGGAGATCGAGAAGAACGGGACCCCGGCCTCCCCGGCGACGGCGCGCGCGAGCAGGGTCTTGCCGGTTCCCGGCGGACCGAAGAGCAGCGCACCCTTGGGGATCTTCGCACCCATGGCCTGGAACTTCTGCGGAGTCTCGAGGAACTCCTTGATCTCGCGCAGTTCCTCGACGGCCGAGTCGGCCCCGGCGACGTCGTCGAACGTGACCTTCGGTGCATCCCTGGAGACCTGCTTGGCCTTCGACTTGCCGAACTGCATGACGCCACGGCCCGCGCCGCCCTGCATGTTCTGCATGAGCAGGAAGAACACGACAAGGATGAGGATGAACGGCAGCACCGTGGCCAGGACCGTGGTCAGGGCACCCGACTGCTCCGAGTCGAACTGGACGGCACCGATCCGGCCGCGGTCGATCCAGGCACGGATCTGGGGACCGTTGACCTCCGGGTTGTAGGTCGTGGTGAACGCGACCGTCGATCCGCCCACCCGGCGTTGCCCCTCGATGCGTTCCGAGCGGTTGCCGATGGTGGTGACCTCGAGGTCCTGTCCCTGCAGCTGCCCGGCCTCGACGGAGTTCTGGAACTCGGACCACGTCAGGTCGGCGGGTGCGGCCGCAGCCTGCATGAAGCTGACCGCGATCCACAGCGCGGCAGCGAGCGCGATGATCCACGGCAGGGGACCACGCAGGAGACGCTGGCCGGTTTTCACGCGGTGGGCACCTCTCGGAGGGTGGACCGGACGACACAGGACGGCAGGTCCAGCGAGGCTACCGTCAGGAGTACACCTCGGGGCGCAGCGAGACGATGCCCGGAAGGTCACGGTAACGCTCGGCGAAGTCGAGCCCGAACCCCACGACGAACACGTCGGGGATCTCGAATCCGACGTACCGGATCGGCAGTTCGACCTCCCGCCGACTGGGCTTGGTGAGCAGCGCGAGGACCTCGATGGACGCGGGCCTGCGCGACCGCAGGTTCTTGACGAGGTAGTCGAGCGTCAGTCCCGAGTCGACGATGTCCTCGACGATGAGCACGTCACGGCCCTCGATGTCGGTGTCGAGGTCCTTGAGGATCCGCACGGTGCCCGACGAGGTCGTCGCCGAGCCGTAGGACGAACAGGCCATGAAGTCCATCGCGACGGGTACCGAGAGTCGACGAGCCAGATCGGCCATGACGAACACCGCACCCTTGAGGACCCCGACGAGCAGGAGATCACGATCGGCGTAGTCGGCGTCGACACGGGCCGCGAGCTCGTCGATGCGATGCGCGATCGTCGGCGCGTCGAACAGCACATCCTCGATGTCGTCGCGACAGGACGGCGGGACACCCTCCAAATCCATGCAACCAGGCCTTCGTCGACGAGCAGTGGGTGGTGATCAGCGCGCGCAACCGGTCGCGCCGGCTCCAGCTCCCGGGCGGGATGCCCGCAGGTGGCCATGCCAACGATAACGCGCCACGCGATCGGACGGTGTGCGCGCCCCGGTCACGTCGGGGTGATCCGCAGCTGCGCGACGGGGCGCCGGCGTCCCTGGCGCAGCACCTCCTCGTCGACGGCGACACCGGGCACCCACACGACCTGCTCGGCGCCGACGGCGACCACCGGCCAGACATCGCGGATCGCCCGGGGCACGCCGACGTCGACGTACAGGTCCTGCAGACGCTTCGTGCCCGCCACCGTCTGGATCCGGTCGCCGGGCTGACGGTGCCGGACGACCAGCGGACCGACACCGTCCGCGACGTTGAGCACCATGCGCTCCGGATGGCCACCGGGCAACCGCAACGGGTGGTCGGGATCCGGTGGCGGCGGCGACCACCCGTCATCGAGGGTCATCGCGACCTGTCCCGCATCCGCCGCGGCCTGGCGGTTGCGCCACGGGTCACTGCGGGCAGTGATCGCCTGCACCGTCACCTCGGCGGGAGGCCACACGGCAACACCCGGCGGCACCAGGGGCACCGGGGAACTGCGCAGCAGACGCTGCGGGGCGAACGACCGACTGCCACCGGCTCGCGACACGTCGACGGGGCCGGGCAGGGTGAGCGCCGATCCGGACTCGAGCTCCATGGTGCGCCAGACCTGATCCGCATCGGGCACGGACCCGGACATGCGTGCGAGGACGTTGCGCACCACGCGACGGGCGGTGGCACGCGGCAGGTCGTCGAGCGCACGATCCTCGATGACCAGCACCGGCCCGATCCGACGCACCACGCGCATCGCCTGGGTCGTGGCGTCGTCGAGCACGGCGATGTCGTCGGTCGCAAGTTCGGCGAGCCGTGCCAGCGCGGCGATCGGATCGGGGGCCACCCGCACGAGGATGTCGAGCAGTTCGTGGCGAACCACGTTTCGCCGGAACGAGGGATCGTGGTTGGTCGGGTCCTCGACGGTGGGCAGGCCCTCCATGAGGATGAACCGCTGCACGTCCGCCCGCCGGATCCGCAGCATCGGTCGCACGAGGTCGCCGTTGACCGGGCGCATCGCCCGGAGCCCGTCGATGCCCGTGCCGCGGGCGAGGCGCAGCAGGACCGTCTCGGCCTGGTCGTCGGCAGTGTGGCCGAGCAGGATCGATCGGGCACCACGAGTGGCTGCGATGTCGCGCAGCGCGGCGTACCGAGCGTCACGTGCCGCGGACTCCGGGCCCCCGGCACCTCGAGGTTCGACGGTGACCTCGCGCACGTCGACGTCGATCCCCAACCACTCGGCGTGCTGTTCCACCACGTGCAGGTCGGCCTCGTCGTCGCGCAGGCCGTGCCGGATGAACCCGAGCGTCAGACGCAGATCGGGTCGTGCCTCGGCGACCAGGTGCGCCAGCACGGTCGAATCGGGTCCACCCGAGCAGGCGACGATCGCCAGCGCGTTCGAACCGAGGTGGCGCAACACGTCGGCGACGGCGTCCACCAGCACGGCCCGTGGCTGGCCTGCCGGAAGCGGGCCGAGGCGGTGCGTCACGCCGGTCATGCCGCCCGGACCCTCGCGACCCACGAGGACGGTTCGGCGACCTCGTCGACATCGGGCAGCCGATCCGGACCGTCGAACACGCGGTTGAGTCCACGGACGCCGGCCAGGTCGATGACCTCGCGGACGAACCGCTCGCCGTCCCGGTACTGGCGGCGCTTGAGGTCGAGACCCCCGATGGCACGCAGGATGCGTGACACGACGTCGGTCCTGCGCCGCTCCAGCAGTTCGCGCAGGCGGTCAGGTTCGGCGATCAGACCCGCCGACGCGTCGAACATGGCGGTGTTGGCGTGACCCTCGATCATGCTCATGAGGCCCTGTGCGCGGTCGATGACGGCACGCTGGTCGTCGGTGAGCACGACCTCCAGCAGCGGGGACACGGTCCGGTCGCGGCGGATCCGGGTGACCAGTTCCGGGATGCGTTCCACGACGTCGCCGAAGGCATCGCGACCCAGCCTCGCGTCGGCGAGGTACTCGGCGACGAGCCCGCGCAGGTGCCCGGCGAGCCACGGCGCCGCCTCGAACTGCAGGTGGTGGGTGATCTCGTGGACGAGCACGGCACGCCGCAGGTCGTCGGCGAGCGCCCCATGTTCCTGCGTCAGCCGCAGCAGGTTGGGGCCGACGATCGTGAGCTGACCCCCACCTCCACCGCCGAGCGGGATCACGTACTGCCCGAGCACCTTCGACGACAGCAGGCCGAACATGGCACCGAGCTGGGCACCGAGGATCTGTGGTGCCCCGGGGCGGCCCTCGAGTCGTGGCCGCAGCGGCTCGAACATCCCGCGCATGGCTGCGAGGTTGAGCTCCACCCAGCGACGGCGGCCGACCACCTGCACGTCTGCGCGCGGCGCACTGGCGGCGAGCCCGGTCCAGGCCCGGGCGGCGTCCTCGAGTTCGTCGACGTCGGCGGCGACCCGTGTGCGCATGTCCTCGACGTCTGCGGGCGTCGCACGCAGACGCGGGATGACCACGGCGGCGGCCCAGAGGGCGACGTGTTCGTCGACGAGCGATCCGGAGTCGAGGTGGTCGTGCACTCCGGACCCCTTCGGTCTATGACGCGTCGGACGCTCGGCTCGGACGGTACACGCCGAACCAGTACAGGCCGACCAGCAGTGCGAGACCGACGAAGCCCGCGAAGGTCAGGATCCACGCGGCACCCCAGGTGAACGGGACCTCGGGATTCTCGTACCCGGCGAGTTCGCGCGCCCGATTCTCCTCGGCCTCACGTGGTTGGGGCTCAGGCCCCAGGTCACCACCCTCGACCGCGAGCAGGACCACGTCGTCGGATGCAGCCGGCTCGTCGGCAGCGGCCGGCACGGCCAGCAGCACGAGCAGCAGCACGACGGAGACGGACGCGAACGCACGACGCATCTGGGTGTGACCTCCCGAGGGTCTTCGACGTCGCGAGCCTAGTCGACACACCCTGCCGATCGAAACTGGTTGCATGTGCAAGCACATCCGGTATGCTTGCACGGCCCGCACGACCGAGGAGCCTGCATGCCTGCCGTGACCGTCGACGACCTGCTCACCCTGCCGAGGGTGTCGTCTCCCGATCCCCACGGTACGCGCGACCGTTCCGTGCGCTCGATCACGACCGCGCCCCGGGGATTCGAGGGTGAGGGATTCCCGGTTCGTCGCGCCTTCCACGGCGTGGACCTCAAGGACCTCGACCCGTTCATCCACCTCGACCAGATGGGTGAGGTGGAGTACGCACCGGGCGAGCCCAAGGGCACCCCGTGGCATCCCCACCGCGGCTTCGAGACCGTCACCTACATGCTCGACGGCGTCATGCAGCACCAGGACTCCCATGGGGGCGGGGGGATGATCACCGACGGGGACACGCAGTGGATGACCGCGGGGTCGGGCCTGTTGCACATCGAGGCGCCACCCGAAGAGGTGGTCGTCAGGGGCGGCCTGTTCCACGGCTTCCAGCTGTGGGTCAACCTGCCGGCCGCCAAGAAGTGGAACGAGCCCCGCTACCAGGACCTGCGCGGCGGTGACGTGACCCTGCTCACCTCCCCTGACGGAGGCACCCTCCTACGGCTGATCGCCGGCGAACTCGAGGGCCACCAGGGACCCGGGTCGACCTACACCCCCATCACGCTCATCCACGCGACACTCGAACCGGGCGCCCAGCTTCGCGTCCCGTGGCGCCCCGACTTCAACGCGCTGGGTTATGTGCTGTCCGGCCGTGGCACCGTCGGCACGGACAGGCGGCCGATCGAGATGGGACAGCTCGCCGTGTTCGGCAGCGGGGACACGCTCACCTTCGCCGCCGGGGACCGTCAGGAGTCGCGCGCACCGAAGATGGACGTGCTGCTGATCGGTGGCCTGCCCATCCGTGAGACGGTCGCGTGGTACGGCCCGTTCGTGATGAACACGCGTGAGGAGCTCCAGCAGGCGTACGACGACTTCCAGGCGGGGAAGCTCGGCACGATTCCGGCGCTCCACCAGGGAGGCAACGTCGACCCGACGACTCCTGGCGTCTGACCTGCCACCAGGGATCCGCGATCCCGTCCACCCGTGGCATTGCCGCTCCGCGCACGAGCATCCCGTTCGACGATCAACGCCCCGAGTAATTCGTCGGGGCGTTGATCGTGTCGCAGGGTTCAGATCACTGGGCGAGTGCGGAGATGCTCGGGTCCAGGTTCGGGAAGCGGGCGAGGAACGCACGACGCTCCTCGCGCAGTTGCGCGACCTTCTGCGCGTACTCGTCGGCGCGCCCCTGCCGCTCGTACAGCCGGCGCGGCTGGAGGAGCTCCTCGTCCTCGATGCCCGGCAACGAAGCCGGCACGAGGTAGCCGAAGTCGGGGTCGGTGACCCACTCGACCGACTCGTCGACGATCGCGTGCTGGATCGCGGCCGACGCCTGGATGGTCACCTTCTTCGACCGGTCGTCGTCGTCGTCGTTGCCCCCGACGCGGCCGGTGTTGAAGAGGTAGACCTCGAGGTCGACCGTCTGGAGCAGTTCCAGGAACCGGTTGCCCATCGAGCCCTCGGTCTCCCACCAGAACGGGTTGGTCCCCGGGACCCGCATGGCCTTGCCGTCCTCGTCGGCGCCGCCGGCGGAGGTCCCGGTGGTCTCTCCGAGCATGAAGTAGTAGGCCGCCTGCTCGGCGTCGAGCTTCGCGACCGCCGGGATGATGTGGTCGCTGCGGTTGAGGATGAACAGGTAGCTCGCCTTCGGCAGGTCCGTGGGTGCGCGGTGGCGGATGTGCTCCATGGCGAACGTGACGCGACCGTTCGACGTGTAGCTGTCGTCGAAGAAGTCGACCTTGCCGTTCTCGCCGACGCCGACCGACTCGAGCCAGGCATCCGCGCGGGTCGCGCCCGCGTGGATCGTCGGCTCGTCGTCAGGGTCGAGGCCATAGCTCTTGGCGAAGCAGCCCGCCTCGGTGGTGTGGACGGTCCCGTCGGGCATCAGGCCGATGAAGTCGTCCTGCACCGGCAGCGACCCCTTGACGTTGCGGAACGTCGTGGTGGTCTTCCCGGTTCCCGACAGCCCGATGATCAGCGCGAGGCGCTCCTGGCCGTCCGGGGTCTCCTCGGCCGGGAAGGTCTTGGCGCCAGAGTGCATGGCCAGGCCGCCGCGGTTCTGGACGAGCTTGTTCCACATCCGCAGGCCGCCCATCTTCGACTCGCCGAAGTAGTCGGAGCCGAAGACGCGGGTGATGCCGCGGTCGTTGTCGATGATGATCAGCGCCTCGGCCGGCATGCCCACGGCCGCCAGGTTCGGCGTGTAGATCACGCTGAACGTGGGCTCCCACTGGTCGTCCGGCGGGAAGTACAGGTGCTCCTGCATCCCGGCGACGTTCGCGTTCGACGCCTCGATGTACAGCCGCGTGCCCACACGGAAGTCGCTCGCGTCCTTCGGCCCGATGTAGCCCTCGAGCAGGACCATCTCGTGCTCGGCGATGTAGGCGTCCTGCCTGTCGGCCCAGACCTTCGCGTCGGCGCTCGACATGACCTGCTTGCCGGTCGGTTCCTCGGACACGAAGAACGTCGAGGGTCCGAGTCGCGACCGCGTCTTCGCTCGGTAGTTGATGCTGCCGTACTCGGTCACCGTGACCCGATCCTTCGGCATGCGCTCGAGCACCAGCTCGCGCATCTCCTCCGGGGTGGGGTTGTGGAAGACCTTGGCGGCAGTCGGCAGGGTGAACGACACGTGCGACTCCTCTCGGGAAGTTCGTCGGCCATGGCTCGAAGGGTGGACGATCAGGGTTGTGAGCGAGGCCAGGGTTCAACCGTAGCCATCCCGCTCGGCATTGTGGAATCCGGGCCCTCAGCGGCCCGTCAGGACACGTTCGGCGATCAGGGCACGACAGCTCCCCCGGGGCTACAGCGCCACGATCCTGCCCATCGGTTCGGGCAGGGCGGGGTCGGCGAGCCGGTTGCGTGTGTCGAGCACGAGCGGCGCATGTTCGAGGAGTGCGCGGTAGTCGAACTCCTCGTGGTCGGTCACGAGGACGACCAGGTCGGCCGAGGCGAGTACGTCTGCGGTCACCTCACCGACGACCGTCACGCCGGGCAGTGCCCCCTCGCGCACGTGCGGATCGACGATGGTCACCTCGGCCCCCAGTCCCTGCAGCTGGGTGATGATCGGGAGTGCAGGCGACTCACGGATGTCGCCGACGTTGGCCTTGTACGACACCCCGAGCACGATGATGCGTGAGCCGTTGACCGGCTTGCGGTCCTCGTTGAGTGCTGCGGTCGCCCGTCGCACCACGTACTGCGGCATGTGGTCGTTGATGTCGTTGGCCAGTTCGATGAAGCGGAAGGACTCACCGAGCGACATGCGCACCTTCCACGACAGGTAGGACGGATCGATCGGCAGGCAGTGCCCGCCGACCCCCGGTCCCGGACGGAAGGGCATGAACCCGAACGGCTTGGACGACGCGGCATCGATGGCCTCGTTGACGTCGATGCCCAGGTCGTTGGCAAACATGGCCAGTTCGTTCACCAGTGCGATGTTCACGTGCCGGAAGGTGTTCTCGATCACCTTCGCGAGTTCGGCCTCACCGCACCCGGACACCGGCACGGTCTGTTCCACGAACGCGGAGAAGAAGGCGTCGACGGCCGCGGTCGAGGCACCGTCGATCCCGGCAACGATCTTGGGCGTGTTCTCCAGGGTCCACTGCGGATTGCCCGGATCGATGCGCTCGGGTGAGTAGCCCAGCAGGAAGTCGCGACCCGCGGTCAGCCCCGACCGTGCCTCGAGGATCGGCCGGAGGAGTTCCTCGGTCGTGCCCGGATAGGTGGTGGACTCCAGCACGACCAGCGATCCCGCGGTCAGGTGCCCGGCGACGGCCTCTCCCGCCGTCTCGATGTACGTCAGGTCAGGCAGTCCGTCGTGCAACGGGGTGGGCACGGAGATCACCGCGACGTCGAATCCCGCGAGGTCGTCGGGATCCGAGGTTGGCCGGTACCCACGATCGAGCGCAGCACGCAGGACCGTGTCGTCGATGTCCTCGATGTAGGACGTGCCGGCCGCGAGCGATGCGGCCCGCTGCTCGTCCACCTCGACGCCCACGACGTCGAAGCCCGCCTCGCTGGCGCGCATCGCGACGACCAGGCCCACGTACCCCTGTCCGAGCACGACCACCCGCGCGTTGCGGTGGGCGATTCTGTCCATCAGATCCGTCACGTGTGACCTCACGACCATGACACGCCCGGCGACCGGGCCCGTCGAATCAGCGTTCCCAGTCCGGCGCGTGCGGCGGGTCGACGATGCGCGTGCCCTCGTCGAGCGCGTGGATGCGCGCCATCTCATCCTCGGAGAGTTCGAAGTCGAGGATCGCCGCGTTCTGTTCCCGACGCGCGGGTGTGGCAGACGCCGGGATGGCGAGCACCCGGTCCTGCTGGATCAGCCAGCGCAGGGCCACCTGGCTCGCCGCCTTGCCGTGATCGGCACCGATCTCGGTGAGCACCGGGTCGTCGACGACGCGGCCGCGGGCGAGTGGTGCATACGCCATGATCACATGGTCGTACCGCGCGGCGCGCTCGAGCACGTCCGCCTGGGACAGGTAGGGGTGGTACTCGACCTGGTTGACCGCCACCGGCGCGATCCCCACCGCGGCGTCCATCATCGTCGGCGGGTAGTTGCAGACGCCCACGGCGCGTGTGAGTCCCTCCGCGCGCAGCACGTCGAGCTCGCCCAGGACCTCGTCGCGGGGGGTCTGGGCATCCGGCCAGTGGATGAGCAGCAGGTCGAGGTGGTCGGTGCGCAGTCTGCGCAGCGCCTCGACGGCGGCGGGGCGTACCTCGTCGGTCTGGCTGGGCTGCGGGAGCTTGGTGACGAGCACGATGTCGTCGCGAGACACGGGCGATGCCTCGATGCCCTGGCCGACCTCGGCCTCGTTGCCGTACTTGTGGGCGGTGTCGATCAGCCGGTACCCGAGCGACAGGGCGTGCATCACGCCATCACGGGCCTCGTCGCCCTGCAACCGCATCGTCCCGAAGCCCAGCGCCGGCAGGGCCAGGCCCTGGGCCTGTCGGTCCTCGACGTTCATGCATCCTCGCGGTGTGACGTGTGGTGTGCGCTCCCGGCGCGGTCATCCGCAGCCCGGGATCTCGGACGACAAGCTAGCCGTGACACGCGACGAGGCCCGACCAGATCGGC
>JBBDIX010000018.1:0-6290 GCA_040880235.1 Nitriliruptoraceae bacterium | reverse complement strand
GCGAACTCCACGTCCTCGTCGACCACGGTGATGGTCTCCACCCGGTCGGTGCCGCGTTCCCGGAACCAGTCGAGCACGGACTCGACGAGGACCTCCGGTGCCGACGCCCCCGAGGTCAGGCCGACGACACCGGCATCCCGCAGCCACGCCTCGTCGATCTGGTCGGCCTGGTCGATCAGGTACGCGTCGATGCCCCGGTCGCGAGCCACCTCGACGAGACGCTTCGAGTTCGACGAGGTCTGCGAGCCGACGACCAGCACGACGTCACACCGTTCGGCGAGCTGCTTGACCGCGTCCTGGCGGTTCTGCGTCGCGTAGCAGATGTCGTCCTTCTTCGGCTGGGCGACCATCGGGAACCGCTCGCGCAGCCGGTCGACGACGCTCGCCGTCTCGTCCATCGACAGGGTCGTCTGGGTGATGTAGGCGATGTCCGCGTCGGCGTCGAACTCCAGCTTGTCCACGTCCTCGGGGGACTCGACCAGACTGATCGACCGGGGCGCCTGCCCCATCGTGCCGACGACCTCCTGGTGGCCCTCGTGGCCGATCAGGACGATGTCCCTGCCGTCCCGCGCATAGCGCCGCGCCTCATGGTGGACCTTGGTGACCAGCGGGCAGGTCGCGTCGATGAGCACGTGCCCGAGACGGCGAGAGTTCTCGAACGCCTCGGGCGGGGACCCGTGCGCGGAGAAGACCACGACCGAGCCCTCGGGGACCTCCGTCTCGTCCTCGACGAACACCGCACCCTTGCGGCGCAGGGTCTCCACGACGTGGGTGTTGTGGACGATCTCGTGGCGCACGAAGACCGGGGAACCGTACGCCTCCAGGGCCTTCTCCACGATCAGCACGGCACGATCGACGCCCGCGCAGAAACCACGCGGAGCAGCGAGCAGGAGGGTGTCGACGGACATGGATCGAGCGTATCGGTTGCACCTGGGCCCGCATGTGGCATGCTGCGTGGTGACAGGGCCCGGTTCACCACGAACCGGGCCGACGTGCGTGGACGACAGGTCGGCGGGTGCTCATCATCATCGGCGGCTGCGGCCGCCTCGGGGCCGAGATCGCCGAACAGCTCTCGGCCGACGCCGACACCGACGTCGTGATCATCGACACCGATGCGCGCGCGTTCGACCGACTCGGCAACGGGTTCAACGGCGAGACGCTCAACGGAGACTGCACCGACCGCGACATGCTCGAGCAGGCCGGCATCGAACGCGCGAACGGCCTGATCGCCGTCACCCGGTCGGACAACGCCAACCTGATGACGGTGGAGATCGCGACGCACCTGTACGACGTGCCGCGGACCATCGCGCGGCTGTTCAACCCGGAACGCGAGGACGTCTACCGCAAGCTCGGCGTGCGCTACGTGTCCTCGACGAACACCATCGCCAAGCTGTTCCTCAACGAGTTCCGTGAGGAGAGCTTCCCCCTGCACGTCACCTTCCCCGACTCGGACGTCTCCGTGGTCGACCTCGAGGTCGACACCGGTGCACACGGGATGACGGTCGACGACTTCGAGCAGGAGGGCCTGCTGCGCATCGCCGCCGTACACCGCGGTGCACGGGTGTTCATCCCGGACGCGACCGACCGGCTCGAACGCGACGACGTGGTGACCGCGGCGATGAAGCCCACCGCACGCCGTGGACTCGCCGAACTCGTGCGGGAGCCCTTCTCGCGCGAACGTGCCCACACGCTCGGAGGCTGACGGTGTACGTCGTCATCGCAGGCGGTGGACGCATCGGCCGCTACATCGCCCGGGACATGACCGAGAAGGGTCACGAGGTCACCGTCATCGAACGGGTCGGGTCGCGCTGTGAACAGCTCGTCGCGGAGACCCAGGTCCTGGTGATCGAGGGCGACGCCTGCGACGTGCGCTACCAGGAGCAGGCGCACGTCGACCGTGCCGATGCGTTCGTGGCCACCACCCACGAGGACGACGACAACCTCGTCGCCTGTCAGCTCGCACGCATCGAGTTCGGGGTGAAGCGCGCGATCAGTCGCGTGAACACCCCGAAGAACGTGGAGATCTTCGACGCACTCGGGATCGAGCCGGTGTCGTCCACGCGCCTGATCTCCGAACTGCTCGAGGTCGAGTTCTCGGTGGGCGAACTGGTGCACCTGACCAGCCTCAGGGGAGGACGGGTCGAACTCGTCGAGCTGCGGATTCCCGACCAGGCCCCGACACGCACCGTCGTGTCGATCGGCATGCCCCACCAGTCGGTGCTCGTCGCGATCTTCCGCGGTGACGAGACCGTGATCCCGTCGGGCGACACCGAGGTGCGCCCCGGCGACGAGGTCGTCGCACTGACCACCCCCGAACTCGAGCAGGACCTCACGCGCGCCCTGCTGGGGACCGGCTGATGCCCGGCGACATCCGTGATGCGAGCCGCCGCGACGGCCTGCGCGGCACCCTGCGCGCCGTGGGCCTGGCGTTGGCCGTCTGCGCCGTGGGCCTGCTCCTGTCGGCCCTGCTGACGTGGATCGTGTGACGCGATGAGTGGTGTCCTGCTGCGTCCCGGCCCCGAGGATCTCCGGCTGATCGGCTTCTACCTCGGCAAGGTCCTGCTCGGGCTCGGGCTGGTGATGCTCGTCCCGCTGGCCGTGGCGCTGTGGGCCGGGGAGTGGAACTCGGCCAGCGCCTTCGCCATCGGTGCGAGCCTGTGCGTCCTCGTCGGCGCGATCAGCGACGCGGTGCTGTCGACACGCCGCCAGCTGACCTGGGCGCACGGCATGGTGATCGTCGCGCTCGCGTGGCTGATCGGGGCGGTGTTCGCCGCGATCCCGATGTACCTGTCGGGACGCTTCTCCCACCCGCTGGCGGCGCTGTTCGAGGGGATGTCTGCGCTGACCACCACCGGCATGTCGGTCATCCACGACCTGGACCACGCGCCACTCGCCGAGGACGCCTACCGCCACCTGCTGCAGTTCGCCGGTGGGCAGGGCATCGTCATCGTCGTGCTGTCGCTGTTCGCGCGCGGCGGTGCGCAGATCGCGTCGCTGTACGTGTCAGAGGGGCGCGACGAACGGATCCTGCCGAACTTCATCCGCACGGCGCGCTTCATCTTCCTGGTCGCCGGGACGTTCCTGGTGGTGGGCACCACCGCCCTGACCATCGCACTGCTGACGGCCGGGTTCACCCCGGGCCGGGCCTTCTACCACGCGATCAACCTGTTCTTCGCGTCGTTCGACACCGGCGGGTTCTCCGTCATGCAGGCATCGGTCGCCTACTACCACTCGGCCGCGGTCGAGGTGGTCGTCATGGTCCTGATGATCCTCGGGACCCTGTCGTTCGGGCTGCACTTCGCCCTGTGGAGCGACAACCCCCGAGAGGTCCTGCGCCACCTGGAGACGCGCACACTCGCGGTCACCACGACCGGCTTCTTCCTGATCATGGGGCTCGGACTGCTCTCGGCGGGCACCTTCGACCAGACATCCGCAGTGTTCCGCCGGGGGTTCTTCACCCTCGTGTCCGCCGTGTCCTCGACCGGCCACCAGGTCAACGACGGCACGATCTACCTGACCGACTGGGGCGTGCTCGCCCCGGCCGCGATCGTGGGGGCGATGGCCATCGGCGGCATGGCGTCGTCCACCGCCGGTGGGATCAAGGCGATCCGCATCGGGATCGCCTTCCGCACACTCGTCCACGACATCCGCAAGGTCCTGCGCCCCGAGTCCGCGCTGGTGGTCACCACCTATCACGCGGGCCGGCGTCGCATCCTGCGCGACGACACGTCGCGCGCGGCCACGAGCATCCTGCTGCTGTTCATCGGGTCGTACCTGCTGGGCACGATGACTGCACTCGCCTATGGAGACCACGGCATCGCCGAGGCCGTCTTCGAGTCCGTGTCGGTCGGGTCCAACATCGGCCTGTCGATCGGCGTCGTCGACCCGGACATGCCGCGCGGCCTCATGGCCGTCTACACCCTGCAGATGTGGCTCGGTCGCCTCGAGTTCGTCGCGGTGTTCGCCCTGCTCGGCTATGCGCTGTCGCTGGCCCGGGGACGAACCCGCGGACGGAGCCGCCGATGAACACGACCCGGACCCGCTGGCTGCTGCTCGGTCCCCTGACCGGACTCGTCGTGATCATCACCGGTGTCTGGTGGCTCGAGGCGGTCCATCCGCAGCTCGACACCTCGCCGCTGGTCGTCGCCGGAGTCCCGGACCTGGGCCTGGACGACACGCCCCACTGCATCCGGGGCGTGGACGAGACCGCGGTGGACACCATCCGGGAGCGGTTCACCCCGGGTGCGCGGGTCTCGTCGTCGCAGGTGGTCGCCTGCCCCATGGCCTGGGACCAGCAGCAGGTCACCTACGTCGGCGAGGCCGTCGGCGAGGTGCTGCGGCGTGAGGGCGGCGCCTGGGTGCAGCTCAACGATGACCGCTACGCGCTCGAGGTGGGACCGATGATCGGCCACCGCGAGCACTCCGGCTTCAACAGCGGACTGGCGGTGTGGCTGCCCGACGGGCTGCACGAACGCATCGGCGACATCGGCCGTCCCGCGCAGCGCGGGGACGTCGTGCTCATCCGCGGCACGGTCCACCGCGCCGACGCGCACGACGGCGGTGGGCTCACGATCCGTGCTGACGACCTCGAGGTGCTCGCCTCGTCGGTCACGATCGATCCGCCGCTGCACACGCTGCAGGCCGCAGTGGCCGCCGCGCTGGCCGCCCTCGCGCTCGCCGCGAGCGTGTGGGCACGGTGGCGACGCCAGCAGCGCTGACCCACTCCGCTCCGGGCCAGGCTGGAGCCAGGCTGGGGCCACGCCGGTCCCGGCCGGCCGTGCACCCGGGACACACCTCGCGGTGGCGGCCTCAACGCTTGTCGGTGAGCCCCGCCACCTGCGACGAGGGGCACAGGACCTCCACGACGCAGTCCTCGCAGCGCGGACGCCGAGCGTCGCAGGTGCGCCGGCCGTGGTGGATGAACAGGTCCGACACCTCGAGCCAGCGGTCGCGCGGAAAGAGGCGCACGAGGTCCTGTTCGATGTGTCGCGGATCCTGGTGGCGCGTGAGCCGCAGGCGACGTGACACCCGCGCGACGTGCGTGTCGACCACCACGCCCTCGTTGATCCCGAACCCGTTGGACAGCACGACGTTGGCGGTCTTGCGGGCGACACCCGGCAGGGCGACGAGTTCCTCCATCGTCGAGGGGACCTGACCACCGTGCCGTTCGAGCAGCAGCCTGGCGGTGGCCTGCAGGTTCTTCGCCTTCTGCCGGAAGAGCCCGAGGGAACCGATCAGCGCCTCCACGTGGTCGAGGTCCGCCTCGGCCATGGCCTCAGGTCCGTCGATCTCGACGAACAGGAGGCGGGTGACCTCGTTGACCTTCACGTCGGTCGACTGTGCCGACAGCATCGTCGCGGCGAGCAGTTCCCAGCGGGTCGTGAACGTGAGTGCGATGGTGGCGTCCGGCAGGTCGTCGCGCAGCAGGTCGAGTACGACCGGGGCCCGCAGGGTCGGGCCGCGGGAGCGGGTCATGCCGTCGGGGATCATGGAGGCTCCGGTGTCACCCCGCAGGCTAGTGACGCCGGTCCGGCGTTCGGCGCGGGGCGCCCGCGGCTCGTAGAGTGCGGACCCCGGGAGGTGTGCCGTGCGCGACGAGATGCAGCAGCAGTTCGACCACCTGCGGTCCCACGTGGTGGCGATGTCGACCCAGGCCGATGCGATGCTCGCCGCGGCCATGGAGGCCCTGCGCAGCGGGGACGGCGACGGCGCACGTGACGTCATCGACGCCGACGTGTCGATCGACCAGACCTACGAGCAGGTGCAGCACGGGGTGCTCGCGCTGGTCGCCCTGCACGGACCGGTCGGCACCGATCTGCGCCAGGCCACGGCGCTCATGCACGTGAGCCTGCACCTCGAGCGCATGGGCGACTACGCCGTCAACGCCGCGCGGGTCGTCGAGCGCACCGCGGGGTTCGCACGCGACGCAGAGCTCACCGAACGGCTCGGGGTGATGGGTGAGCGTGCTCGCGGGGTCGGTACGGATGCGGTCGACGCGTTCATGCGCGCCGACGAGGACGCCGCCCGGCACACCGCGCGACTGGACGACGAGGTGGACCGGCTCGACGCGGAGATCTTCCAGCGGCTGGTGCGACTTGCCTCGGTCGACTTCGACCGGCTCGAGTGGGCCACGTCGATGATCCGCCTGTCACGGCACCTCGAGCGATACGCCGATCACGGCGTCGACATCGCCGAACAGGTCGTGTTCGTCACCACCGGGAGTGCCGTGGAGCTTTCCCGCCGGGACGGCACCTGACCGACGCGACGTCGCTCAGTACTCCACCGACGCG
>JBBDIX010000017.1:0-6470 GCA_040880235.1 Nitriliruptoraceae bacterium | reverse complement strand
CCGACAGCGTGTTCGCGGTCGCCGACGGCATGGGCGGGCACGTCGCCGGCGAGGTCGCCGCCTCGGCTGCCCTCGAACCGATCCGTGCGCTCGACGGGCGGGTGTTCCCCGATGGCGGAGCCGCCCTGGACGCGCTTCGCGCCGCGGTCGTGGAGGCCAACGTCGCGGTCACGTCGATGGCAGCGGACGAGCCGTCCTACCGCGGCATGGGCACGACCCTCACCGCCGTGCTGCTCGAGGGACGTCGACTGCACGTCGCGCACGTCGGGGACTCACGCGCCTACCTGCTGCGGGACGGTCAGTTCAGCCAGATCACCGACGACCACACGCTCGTGCAGCACCTGGTCGACGAGGGTCAGATCACCCCCGACGAGGCGGTCAACCATCCGCAGCGGTCGATCATCACGCGCGCGATCGGGGTGTCCGACGACGTCGAACCGGACTCGATGACCCTGGAGATGCAGCCCGACGACGTGCTGCTCCTGTGCTCCGACGGGCTGACCGGCGTCGTGGACGACACGACGATCGCCGATGAACTCGCCAGCGGCGACGATCTCGCACAGATCCTGTCCCGGCTCGTCGAGAAGGCGAACGAGGCCGGCGGTCCCGACAACGTCACCGCCGTGCTTCTTCGCGACGAGGACCCCGACGCTCCCCGTCCCCGCCGGCCCCAGACCATCACGATCCGCACCCGCGACCCGGGTGACGATCGCGACTGGGCAAGCACGCTCGGGGCGATCGGATCCCTGCGCCGGGGATCCGGCCTCGAGGCACCTCGGACGTCGGAGGACGCCCCGGGTCACGGCCGGTCGGTGGCTCGCTGGACCGCGATCGTGTTCGGCATCGCCCTGCTTCTGGTCGCCGGGTGGCTGGGCGGGCGGTTCCTGCTCTCCCAGATCTACTTCGTCGCGCTCGACGGCGACGAGGTGACCATCTTCCAGGGCATCGACGCCGAGGTCGGCCCGGTCGATCTCGCGCGAGTTCGTGAACACACCGGACTCATGCTCGACGACGTCCCCGTCTGGTATCACCCGACCCTGGAGGCGGGTCGTCCCGCCGCGGACATCAACGATGCCCGTCGGATCGTCGCCGACATCCCTCGACGCGACGCCGACGACGGTCCGTGAGCGCCCAGCGTCCGGGACGCGCCGCGCGAGCCGTCGAGGCACGCCTGCTGGTCGGCGCCGTCGGCCTGACGCTGTTCGCCGGCGCGCTGCTCGGGTGGGTCGACGCGCGTGAACTGCCCCCGGCCGCGCTGGTCACGGGGATGGCGATCGCCATCATGGCGCTGGTCGCCCACGTCGCCGTCCGGTTCGCCGCGCCGGACGCAGACCCGGTGCTGCTCCCGATCGTGATCCTGCTGAACGGCTTCGGCCTCATCTTCATCCGCCGCGTGGACCTGGCCACGGGCAGCAGCCTCGCCGCCACGCAGACCGTGTGGACGGCCGTGGCCATCGGCATCCTGTGCGCCGCCCTGCTGTTCCTCCGGGACGTGCGAATGCTGTCGCGCTACCAGTACACGTTCGGGCTGGCGACCCTCGTCCTGCTGCTGTTGCCCCTGGTTCCCGGCCTCACCGCAGGCGTCATCAACGGCGCCCAGCTGTGGATCGACGTGCTCGGCATGCGATTCCAGCCGGGCGAGATCGCCAAGCTCACACTGGTGCTGTTCCTCGCCGGCTACCTCGAACGCAACCGGCAGCTGCTGTCGGTCGCGACCGAACGCCTGGGGCCCCTGCTGTTGCCGGCCGCGCGGCACCTGGCACCGGTCGTGGTCGCCGCGGGGCTCGCGCTGGTCATCATGGCCGGGCTGCGTGACCTCGGATCCGCGCTGCTGGTCTTCGGCACCTTCGTGATCATGCTGTACGTCGCCACCGGGAGGATCGCGTACCCGGTCGTCGGGTCGGTGGTGCTCGGGCTGGGAACGCTGCTCGTGTACCACCAGTTCGCCCACGTCCAACGACGGGTACAGATCTGGCTCGACCCGTGGGCCGACGTGCAGGACGCCAGCTACCAGCTCGTCCAGAGCCTGTTCGCGCTGGGCACCGGTGGACTCACCGGGACGGGGCTCGGGCTCGGTCGACCGCAGGACATCCCGTTCGCGGCGACCGACGCCGTGTTCGTCGTGGTCGGAGAAGAGCTCGGACTGCTCGGTGCGACCGCGGTGCTGGTCGCCTACCTCGTGTTCACGGCGCGAGGTCTGCGGATCGCCCAGACCGCTCGCGACGAGTTCTCCACCCTCGTCGCCGTGGGGCTGACGGTGACCCTCGCCCTGCAGACGATCGTGATCGTCGGGGGCCTGACGCGCCTCGTGCCCCTGACCGGGATCACCCTGCCGTTCATGTCCTACGGCGGGTCGTCCCTGCTGGCCAACTACCTGATCCTCGCCATGCTGCTGCGCATCAGTGACGAGTCCCGGGCCGCCGCCCGGGGACGGGTCGGCGACGACGCGAAGGCCCCACGGTGAACCGGGCGATCGCGCGCGTGTCGACGATCCTGCTCGTCCTGTTCGGCGTGCTGTTCGTCAACCTGAACCTCATCACCCTCCTGCAGGCCGACGCACTGGCGAACCACCCGTCGAACCGGCGCCTGATCGTGCGCGAGTACGAGATCGCCCGCGGGCCGATCGTCGTCGGCGAGCAGGCCATCGCCCAGTCGACCCCGACCGAGGGCGAACTGCGCTACCTGCGCACGTACCCGGACGGCCCGCTGTACGCGCACCTCACCGGCTACTACTCGATCGTGCTGCAGCGCTTCGGCCTCGAGGCCGCCCTCAACGAACACCTGACCGGCCGTCCCACCGAGGTGGTCGCGCAGAACCTGTCGGAACTCATGGGCGGACGTGACCTCGCGGGCAACGCGGTGGTGCTGACGATCGACCCGACGGTCCAGCGCGCCGCAGCCGACGCGCTCGGCGACCGTGAGGGGGCGGTCGTGGCCCTGAACTTCCGGACCGGAGCCGTGCTCGCCAGCTACGCCAACCCGACGTACGACCCGAACCCGCTGACGAGTCACGACACGTCGGTGATCCGTGCGGCGTGGGACGACCTGCGGGTCGATCCCCAGCGTCCCCTCGTCGACCGGGCACTGCGCGAGCTCTACGCGCCGGGCTCGGCGTTCAAGGTGATCGTGGCGGCGGCCGCCCTCGAACGCGGGCTGCTGCCGACCTCGATGTTTCCCGACGAACGCACCTTCGACGTGCCGCTCACGACGGCGGACATCAGCAACTTCGGGGGCGGCCTGTGCGCGCAGGGGGAACAGATCAGTCTGGCCGACGCCCTGCAGGTGTCGTGCAACACGGTGTTCGCAAGGCTGGGGGTCGACATCGGCGCCGAGGACCTGGTCGCCCAGGCGGAACGTTTCGGGTTCAACCAGCCGCTGTCGTTCGATCTACCGGTCGCGACGAGCGCGGTGCCCGACGCCGGCGACCTCGACGTGCCGTCGACGGCGCAGAGTGCCCTCGGGCAGCGTGACGTGCGGGCCACCCCCCTGCAGATGGCCCTCGTCGCCGCGGCCGTCGCGAACGACGGCGTGCTGATGACCCCCCACCTGGTGTCCACGATCCGCACCCCGGAGGGTGCGCGCATCGCGAGCGCCGAACCCGAGCGCTGGACGGCCCCCGCCGTGGATGGCCGAGCCGTGTCGTCGCGCACCGCGGCGCAGCTGCGCACGATGATGATCGACACGGTCCAGCGAGGCACGGGGATCCGCGCACGGATCGATGGCGTGGCGGTCGGCGGAAAGACCGGGACCGCTCAGACCGCCGCTGACCCGATTGCCTGGTTCATCGGCTTCGCCGGTGACGACGTCGCCGTCGCCGTGATGCTGCCCGACCAGCCCGACGGGACGGGAGGATCGATCGCCGCACCCGTCGCACGGCAGGTCATGCAGGCCGCCCTCGACCGCCGGGGTGCCGGGTGACGCACAGGACCCCTACACGGCGATCGACCACCGGCCGACCACGCCGTGGCGGTGGACACCCACCGGTAGGCTTCCCCCTCGTTCGACACACCTGCCTCGGAGGCTCCACGTGAGCGTTGGTCGGGTCCTCTCGGGCCGTTACGAGCTCCTGCGCCTCATCGGACGGGGCGGCATGGCCGAGGTGTTCGCGGCCCGCGACCTGACCCTCGGTCGGCACGTGGCCGTCAAGCTCCTGCTCGAACGCTTCCTCGACGACGAGGCGTTCACACGCCGTTTCCAGGACGAGGCGCGCCACGTCGCCCGCCTCAACCACCCCAGCCTGGTCGCGGTGTACGACACCGGCAACGACGAGGGCCAGCCCTACATGGTCATGGAACTCGTCGAGGGCGACTCCCTCCAGCAGGTCATGGCGTCCGGCGTCCTGTCCGAGCGCCGTGCGCTGGAGATCGTCGGCGACGTGTGCGCCGCGCTCGCCTACGCACACGACCGAGGGCTGATCCACCGCGACGTGAAGCCGGGCAACATCCTGATCGCCGACGACGGCAGCGTGAAGGTGACGGACTTCGGCATCGCCCGAGCCGTCGACAACGAGACCGTCACCCGCACGGCGTCGGTGCTGGGCACCGCGGCATACCTGTCGCCCGAACAGGCCCAGGGCCTCGACGTCGACGAACGCAGCGACCTGTACTCGCTGGGAGTGGTGCTCTACGAGGCGCTGACCGGCGCACCGCCGTTCTCCGGTGACACGCCGGTCACCGTCGCCTACCAGCACGTGCAGGAGACCCCGCGGCCCCCGCGGGACCTGCGTGCGGGGGTGTCCCCCGCCGGTGAGGCCATCGCGATGCGGGCGCTGGCGAAGAATCCGAACAACCGCTACCAGCACGCAGAGGAGATGCGCGACGACGTGGTCAACGCGCTGCACGGTCGGGCGGTCGTCGCCCCTGCCGTGATGACCGCCGACGAGACCGCACTGCTCCAGCCGAGCTTCACCGACGGGCCCACCCTCGGCCACGAACGCCAGCAGCGCCGTCGCATGGTCGTGTTCTCCATCCTCGGGGTGATGGCCGTGATCGCGCTCGTGACGATGGTCTGGTTCCTCGTCAGTCTCCTCCAGCGCGACGCCGGACCGCAGGTCACCGTGCCCGAAGTGGTCGGCGAGCAGCTCGAGGTCGCCATCTCGATCATCGAGGACCACGACCTCACCATCGGCGACGTGACCGAGGAGGCCTCGGACACGGTCGCCTCTGGGGTCGTGCTGCGCCAGCGTCCGGTCCCCGAACTGATGGTCGCCCAGGGCACTTCGGTCGACCTGGTGGTGTCCGCAGGACAGGAGACCACCCTCGTACCCAACCTCATCGGCATGTCCGAGGACCAGGCCCTGTCGCGACTGGTGGAGGACCGTCTCATCGGTGGAGACCGCCAACGCGAGTTCAGCGACACCGTCCCCGAGGGCGAGGTCATGGGCCAGGACCCCGCCGCCGGCGAGGAGGTGCCCGTCGGTACCCGGGTCTCGTACATCGTGAGCGCTGGCGAGGAGATCGTCGTCGTGCGTCCCGTGGAGAACCGTTCCGAGGAGGACGCGATCTTCCGACTCGAGGACCAGGGGCTCGAGGTCAGCATCGAGCGGGAGAACAGTCCGGGGGTCGCGGAGGGGTTCGTCATCAGCCAGGACCCGTCGGCGGGCACCGAGGTTCGCGCGGGAACACTGGTGACCATCGTCGTGAGTCTCGGTCCCGAGGAGTCCGACGACGAGGATCCGGACCCCGAACCCGAACCCGAACCCGTGCCCGAACCCGAACCCGACCCCGTGCCCGACCCCGTGCCCGACCCCGTGCCCGACCCCAACGCGGGTGGCGGCGGCGCCTAGGGCGCAGATCCGCCCGACGCGGTCGGCGTCGCGTCGCGGAGTGCCCCGACGACCGTTGCGACACCGAGGAGCGCCACCACGACCACCGCCACCTGCACGGCCCACGTCGGGACGGGTCCGGGAACGATCGGTCGCGTGAGCGACCCGACCAGCAGACCGACCCACACCAGCAGCGGGACCGCGGCTGCCGCCTGCACCAGTCGGGCCCGGTGACCGTCCGACCATCGTGATCCCACGACGGCGAGCACGGCGCCGGCGCCCGGCAGGGCCACCAGAGCGAGGTCGGCGTCGGCACCCGTCGGCAGTCCGGTCACCATCGGCACCGACACCGCAAGCGCTGTCAGGGCCCCCGCTCCCACGGTGACGGCCGCGTGCAGACGTCGGCGACCGGCGACGAGCAACGCGATCCCCACCAGTCCGGCCGCAACCGGCACCCCCGGCCCGCGTGACGGCACCCAGTCCAGCGACCCCGTGATGGCGACCTGACGTCCATCGACCACGGTCGGGATCTCCCAGTCGAACACCGACTGGACGTCACCCGACGTCGGGTCGACGCCCTGCGGCATCTGCGGGGACATGAAGTGGATGCGGTGGTCGTGCCAGGCGTACTCGTGCCCGTCCGCGACCTGTACCCACCTCGGGGGCGCGTCGGCATCGACACCCGCGGGGAGCGAGGCCCCGTACC
>JBBDIX010000016.1:0-6500 GCA_040880235.1 Nitriliruptoraceae bacterium | reverse complement strand
CACCTGTTCCACGACTCGATCGCGGCCAACCTGCGCTACGCCCGGCCCGACGCGACCGACGACGAACTCGTCGCCGCAGCGACCGCCGCGCGGATCCACCACGTCATCCAGCACCTGCCCGACGGCTACGACACCGTCGTCGGCGAACGTGGCCACCGGATGTCCGGCGGGGAGAAGCAGCGACTCTCGATCGCTCGGGTCCTGCTCAAGAACCCGGCGATCGTGATCCTCGACGAGGCCACCGCACACCTGGACACGGAGTCGGAACGGCTCGTGCAGGCCGCGCTCGCAGAGGCGCTGCGGGACCGCACCAGTCTGGTGATCGCCCACCGCCTGTCGACGGTCATCGACGCGGACGTGATCGTCGTGTTGGAAGGCGGTCGGATCGTGGAGCAGGGAGGACACGCGGAGCTGCTGGCAGCCGGAGGGATCTACGCGGATCTCGCCCGGACTCAGCTGGTCTCGCCCGCGTCGTCGGAACCGGTCTCACCCTCACCCTCCGACACCGACTGATCGTCGGCTGGCGGAGCAGGATGCGGTGTCGTCGCGGACTCCGCGTCGCCCTCGAGGCGTCGACGGACCGATCCCGATGCCCACTCCAGTGCCTTGGTGTGGCGCTCGTCGGGCGTGATGCCGGCGGCGACCATGCGGTCGAACACGTGACGTGCCGGGTCCGCCGCGCCCTTCTTCGCGTGCTCCCACAGGAGTTCCCGATGCGTGGGTTCGTCCACCGCGATCCCTGCGTCGGCGACCCGGTCGAGCAGCGCGGTGGCCGCCTGCAGGTCCCCGGCACGCAGGTGCGCCGCGACCAGCCGGGACGCGTCCACGGTGGTCGGCGTCACCTTCGCCGCGAGCATCCGGTCGAGCAGGGCGACCGCGTCACCGACACGCTTCGCCGCCATGAACCCGGCGATGACCGGGGTGAAGTGCTGTCCCTGGGTGAGCACCTTCGTCGCACGGAACCGCTCCAGCAGGGTGGCCGCATCGTCCAGGCGTTCTGCCCGCACGAGGCGCTCGACGAGCTCGCGTGCGACCCGTCGGTCCACCGGCACTCCGTGTGCCTGCATCTCGTCGAGCAGCGCCACGACGGTGTCGAGCTGCCCGGCCCGGAGGTGTCCGGACAGCACCGCCGCGGCCTTCGCCGCTGGCACCGGAACCCCGAGGATCATCATCCAGTCGACCACCCCGCTGGCTGCCAGCAGGCGACCACCACCGAGGCTCCGGTCGATCAGGGCCTCCAGGTTCGCTCCGGACGGGATGCGTCCATCGGCGACGAGTTGGAGCGCTGCCTCCCACGCACCGTCGAGGTCGTCGGCCGCGAGGTGGGCCTGCAGCATCGCGTTGTGGTGGAAGCTCGACGGCACCCCACCGGCTGCACGCAGCTGGGCGAACGACTCGGCGGCCGCCACCGCATCTCCCGCGCGCGCATGGGCAGACAGCAGTTCCTCGTGGGCCGCGGCAGGGACCTCGATGCCATGGGCGCCGAGCTGTTCGATGAGTTCGGCGGCACGCTGCGGGTGACCCGCGCGGGCCATCATGCCGACCAGTTGCGCGATGCGCCGTGCGTCCGGAGCGCGTCCGACCCGTGCGAGCAGGTCGACGACCGCGAGCGTGTCCCGGATCGCGCGACGCGACAGGCAGTCGTCGAGCAGGTGCTGGACCTCGTGGTCTTCCGGGGCCTGCCCGTGGATGGCCATCGTGCGCAGCACGGCTCGCGCCGCGGGGAATCGACCCGCCGCGACGTACACGGACAGCACGGCCGGAGCGTGGCGCTCCGGGGGCTGCAGCCCGTCGGCGTGCAGGGCCTCGAGCTGGGCGAGCGACTCGGCGGTCTGTCCGGATCGTCCGGATGCCAGGGCGAGTTCCCACCGCACCTGGGCCGGAGGCTCGACACCGGCCTCGACCATCCGGGTCAGGACCGTACGGGCTCCGTCGACGTCGCGTCCGTCGAGGTGTGCCTGCAGGAACAGCTGCCAGTGCACCGCCTCGATGGTGACCTCTCGCTGCATCATCGACTCGAACACCTGCTGGGCCATGCGCAGGTCGCCAGAGAAGCGCCGCAGCGCCTCCGCGTAGCGGTCTTCGTCGGTCACCAGACACCCCTCGGTCGCAGCGGTCAGTCGAGGTCCAGGACATGTTCGAGCCCGACGGCGAGACCGTCGAGGGAGGCGACCCGTCGACAGGCGAGCAGCACCCCGGGCATGAACGACGAACGATCGATCGAGTCGTGGCGGATCGTCAGGGTCTGCCCGACGCCGCCGAGCAGGACGACCTGATGGGCGACGAGCCCGGGCAGGCGCACGCTGTGGATCGGGACGTCGCGGTGCGTGGTCCCTCGGGCGCCCGGGTGCGCCTCGTCGCCACCGACCGGCGGGTGAGCGACTCCCCGTGCGTCGGCGACGAGGTCTGCGGTGCGCAGCGCAGTGCCCGACGGGGCATCACGCTTTCCGTCGTGGTGGAGTTCGACGATCTCCACGTCGGGCAGGTGCCGCGACGCACGCGCCGCGAACTGCATCATGAGCACGGCGCCGATCGCGAAGTTCGGTGCCACGAGCGCCCGCGCCGGGCCGCGCGCCGCCAGTACCGCAGCACGTTCGAGGTCCGCCGGATCGATGCCCGAGGTGCCCACCACCGCGTGGATCCCTCGTTCGAGCAGGCCCACGAGGTTGGCACCACCACTGGCGGGACCCGTCAGTTCGACGGCGACGTCGACCCCGGCGTCGGTGAGCGCGTCGAGACCATCGGCCACGACGAGGTCCGTCCCGATGCCGACGAGGTCACCCAGCGAGCGTCCGGCGTTCGACCGGCCGACGGCCGCGACGAGTTCGAGGTCGTCCGCAGCGTCGACGGCACGGCAGACCTCGGCACCCATGCGTCCGGTCGCGCCGACGACCCCCACCCTGGTGGTCATGCTCACGCCCCTCTCCGACGAGTACCGCCCTGCGACGGTCAGTCCACCGTCGCAGTGAAGCGGTCTCGATCCTCGGGCGCGAACGGCCCGACGATCGCGAGGTTGCGTGGCCGGCCCAGCAGCAGCCCGCCGACCCGGCGCACCGCGTCGAGGTCGACCCGGGCCACCGCCTCCAGTGCGTCGTCGACGGTCACGATGGGATTGCCCGCACTCACCTGCCGTCCGATGCGGGCCATGCGGGACATCGAGTCCTCGAGCGACAGGACCGTCTGACCGGTGAGCGCACCCCGGGCACGTTCCACCTCGTCGGCGGTGACGTCGTCCGCGACGCGGTCGAGCTCGTGGCGCAGGAGGCCCAGGACCTCGTCCACGCGACCGGGCGCCGTGCCCACGTACGTGCCGAACAGGCCGGCGTCCGACCAGGAGGCGGCGTAGCTGTAGGCCGTGTAGGCGAGCCCCCGGCGTTCACGGATCTCCTGGAACAGGCGCGAGGACATCCCGCCGCCGAGCAGCACGTCGAGCACCCGCATCGGCCACCGATCGTCGTCGACGTCGGGCAGCCCGGGTGTGCCGAGCACGATGTGGGCCTGTTCGGTCGGGCGTTGCCGCACCCGCACCTCGTGTTCGCCGAAGCGTCCGGGAACCGTGCGTGGTGGACGACTCCGACCGGGACGCCCAAGGTCGCCGAGTCGTTCGTCGGCGAGCCGTACGACCTGCTCGTGGGACACGTTGCCCGCCGCGGCGACGACGAGGTTCCCGGGTCGGTAGTGCTCGAGGTAGAACTCGTGGATCGTGTCGCGCGTCAGCGCCGTGACCGACTCGGTGGTGCCGAGGGTCTCCGCGGCAAGCGGGTGGCCGGTGAGCACGGCCTCAGCGAACTCGGAGTGCACGAGGTCGTCAGGAGTGTCGTGGTGGATGTCGATCTCGGACAGCACGACCTGCCGCTCGGACTCCACGTCGTCCGGATCGTTGCGCGCGTCGACGACCATGTCGGCGAGCACGTCGAACGCGAGCGGCAGGTCGGTGTCGAGCACACGCGCGTGGAAGCACGTGTGCTCCTTCGCAGTGAACGCGTTCATCTCACCGCCGACCGCGTCGAGCGCCTCGGCGATCTCGCGTGCACTGCGACGTGACGTGCCCTTGAACAGCAGGTGCTCCAGGAAGTGCGAGCATCCTGCCTGTCCGGGGTCCTCGTCACGCGAGCCGACGGCGATCCACAGTCCCAGCGAGACCGACCGCACCGAGGGCATCGCCTCGGTGACGACGGTCACGCCGGAGGGCAGTGTCGTCAGCTCGTGTGGCACGCCTCAGTCGCGTTCGCGACTGCGGCTGCGCGTACGGGTCCGCGGCTGGTCGTCGCCGCCCGCACGTTCGCTCCCACCGTCACGGTCACCTCCACGGTCTGCAGGCGCGTCACCACCGGTCTGGTCTCGCTCACCGCCGCGCGCACGTTCACGACCACCACGCTCACGGCCGCCGCCCTCGCGGGCGCTGCCGCGCTCACGGTCACCACCGCGGTCACCACCACCGTCACGGTCACCGCCACGCTCACGGTCACCACCGCGGTCGCGTCCGCCACGCTCACGGTCGCGTCCACCTCGCTCGCGGTCGCCGCCACGATCTCCGCCGCGGTCTCCACCGCCGTCACGGTCACCGCCGCCACGCGGACGGTCGTCACCCTGGCGCTCGGCCTGCTCGCCGACGTACTCGAGCTTGAACTTACGGCCACCGTCGAGCACGTCCTTGACCTCGACGAGGACCTGGTCGCCGACGTTGACGGCCTCCTCAGCGTGGTCGAGGCGCTTGCCGACGATCTTGGACAGCTCCGAGATGTGCAGCAGCCCGTCGGTCCCCGGGGTCAGGTTGACGAATGCACCGAAGTCCACCGTCTTGACGACCGTGGCGTGGTAGCGCTCGCCCTTCTCCGGCAGCTGCGGGTTGGCGATCGCGTTGATGCGGTCGAGCGCATCCTGCGCGATGGTTCTCGAACTCGCGTAGATCTTGACGACCCCGCGACCGCCCTCCTCGTCGACGTCGATCTGGGCGCCGGTGACCTCCACCAGCTCCTTGATGATCGCGCCACGGGGACCGATGACCGCACCGATCTTGTCCTGGGCAATGTGGACGATCTCGACGCGCGGCGCGGTCTCGGCGACCTCGTCACGCGGCTCGGCGATCGCCGCATTCATCACGCGCAGGATCTCCAGGCGCGCCTCACGTGCCTGCAGCAGGGCGTCCTGCAGCACCTGCGCCGGGATCCCGGCGAGCTTGGTGTCGAGCTGCAGGGCGGTGATGAAGTTCTCCGGCCCCGCAACCTTGAAGTCCATGTCGCCGAAGAAGTCCTCGACGCCCTGGATGTCGGTCAGGGTCGTGTACTTGCCGTTCTCGAACACGAGACCCATGGCGATGCCGGACACCGCCGCGTGGATCGGCACACCGCCGTCCATCAGCGCCATGGAGCTCGCGCAGACCGAACCCATGGACGTCGAACCGTTGGAGCTCAGCACGTCGGACACGAGACGCATGGCGTACGGCCAGCCCTCGAGTTCTGGCAGGACCGGCACCAGCGCACGCTCGGCGAGCGCGCCGTGGCCGACCTCTCGACGCTTCGGGGTACCGACGCGGCCGGCCTCTCCGGTCGAGTAGGGCGGCATGTTGTAGTGGTGCATGAAGAGCTTCTCGTCCCGCGGGTCGAGCGTGTCGAGCCGCTGGCCCTCACGCGTCGTGCCGAGCGCAAGCACGGAGAGCACCTGCGTGTCACCGCGCTGGAACAGGGCGGACCCGTGCGTCATCGGCAGCACGCCGACCTCGGCGGTGACCGCACGCAGTTCGGTGGCCGAACGACCGTCGATCCGGTAGCCCTCGTCGACGATCAGGCGCCGCACGACCTTCTTCTCGGTGGTGCGGAACGACTCGCCCGCCTGCTTGGACAGCTCACCCTCATCGGCCTCGATCGGCGGGTTGGCCTTCACGTGGGCGACGGCATCCGCCCTGATCTCGGCGAGTGCCTCGTCCTTGCCCTCCTTGCCGAGGTCCTTGCGGCGGTACACCTCCTCGACGCGGCTGCTGACGTGGCCGAACACCGCGTCGAAGACCTCGTCCGAGTGGTCCGGGAACAGGGGGAACTCACCCGCGTCTCGCACGCCGACACGGTCGACGAACTCCTGCTGCGCCTCGCACAGCTGGCGGATGATCGGCTTGACCGACTCGATGGCCTCGCCGACGACCTGCTCGGTCGGGGCGGGGGCACCCATCTCGATCTTGATCCAGGCGTCCGGAGTGGCCTCGGCCTCGATCATGAGGATGGCGACCTCGCCGTCGTCCTCGACGCGCCCGGAGATGACCATGTTGAACACGGCCTCCTCCTCGAGCTCCTCGAAGGACGGAAAGGCGACCCACGACCCGTCACGCAGCATCGCGTAGCGGACTGCGGCGACCGGACCGGCGAACGGGATGCCCGACAGCATGGTCGACAGCGACGACCCGTTCATGGCCACGACGTCGTACGGGTCGTGCTGGGTGGTCTGGATGATGGTGTTGACGACCTGCACCTCGTTGCGCAGGCCTTCGGCGAAGGTCGGGCGCAGCG
>JBBDIX010000015.1:0-6701 GCA_040880235.1 Nitriliruptoraceae bacterium | reverse complement strand
GACCCGTCGACGGTAGCCCGAACGGCCACCCGGGATGCCCGGGCCTCTCGACGCCCCGGTGTAGCGTGCCGACGGCCGACCTCGCGGGACCTCGGCACGGGATCAGGACCCTGGCATGGACATCCGACAGCGCCCCATCGGGGTGTTCGACAGTGGCCTCGGCGGACTGACCGTCGTGCAGGCCCTGCGCGACCTGTTGCCTGCCGAGGACCTCGTCTACCTGGGCGACACCGCGAACTACCCGTACGGCGAACGCACCCTCGAGGAGGTCCGGTCGTTCGCGTTCGCCATCGCCGACGACCTGGTCGCTCGTGGGATCAAGCTGCTCGTCGTCGCGTGCAACAGTGCGACGGCGGCGGCCCTGGACGATCTGCGTCGTGAAGTTCCCGTGCCGGTGATCGGGGTCGTCGACCCCGGGCTCAGAGCCGCGGCGAAGACGACCCGCACCGGTCGCGTGCTGGTGATCGGCACCCGACTCACCACGACCAGTCGCATCTACGAACTCGCCGCGTCACGCCTCGGCCACCAGATGCAGGTGACGAGCCTTGCCTGCCCGGAGTTCGTGGAACTCGTCGAGAACGGCCTGGCGGACCATCCGCAGGCGCGGCTGGTCATCAGTGAACGACTCGACCCGATGCTCAGCGCGCGTGTCGACACGATGGTGCTCGGCTGCACCCACTTCCCGCTGCTCGCACGTCCGCTGTCCGAGGTCGTGGGCCGGCGCATCACCCTGGTGTCGAGCGCCGATGAGACCGCGTTCGAGGTGCGTGACCTTCTCGTGCGCACCGGATGGTCACGACCGCTCGAGGACGGTGTCGGACACCTGACGGTCCTGACCACCGGCGACGTGGCGTCGTTCCGCCGCCTGGGGGGACGATTCCTCGGTGGCCCGCCCCTGGACGTGCGTCATCACGTGCTCGGCGGGTCCGAAGGGTTGCGCATCGCACGGTGAGTGTGTGACGTGAGTCGCGCGCGCACCGCGGGGTTCGTGGCCGCGGTCACCACCGTGCGGGCCAGGGTGACGGCGCCGTCACGCACCGCCAGATCCGCCGACGGGGTCACACACGCTGCGGCGAACTCCGGCTGGTGGTTGACCGCCCCGTGGGTCTCGACGTGCAGCAGCGGATGGATCGTGGGCAGGACGAGCGACACGTTGGCCATGTCGGTGGACCCGGCCAGCGGTTCCAGTTCCGTGGGCATGGAGCGTCCCACCTCGCCGGCGTGACCGACCCAGATCCCCTCGAGTTCGGCGTCGCTGCGGAACTCCGAGTACGCGGGGCCCGGCTCCTCGTAGGAGACCTCGGCGCCGGTCGCGACCGCTCCGGCCTCGAAGCAGCGTTCCACGCGTGGGTACAGGTCGGCGAGCTCGGCCAGCGTCGACGAACGCACATACCAGTGCCCGGCGGCGTGTTCGGGGACGATGTTGGGCGCGTCGCCCCCGTCGGTGACGATCCCGTGGATCCGATCTGTCGACCGGATGTGCTGGCGCAGCAGCCCGATGCCGACCTGCGCGATCGTCAGCCCGTCCGCGGCGTTGATGCCCTGATGGGGAAAGGCCGACGCGTGGGCCGAGCGCCCGTGGTAGCGAACCCGCAGGTGCTTGACCGCCAGGCACGGCATGCGGGGCGCATCGTAGGGCGCGGGATGCACCATCATCGCGGCATGCAGGCCGTCGAAGCCGCCGCGCTCGAGCATCAGGATCTTGCCGCCCCCGCCCTCCTCGGCCGGCGTTCCCAGCACGTGCACGGTCAGATCGAGTTCGTCGGCGACGCGCGCGAGGGCCAGGCCCGCACCCACCGCGGCAGACGCGATGACGTTGTGCCCGCACGCGTGGCCGATGCCGGGCAGGGCGTCGTACTCGGCGCAGATGCCGACGTGCAGGTCGCCGGAACCGGCGCGGGCCAGCACCGCCGTGTCTAGGCCGCAGGCCCCGTGCGTGACGTCGAATCCTCCGGCGTCGAGCGCCGCGGCGACCCGTGCCGACGACGTGTGCTCCTCGAACGCGACCTCGGCATCGCCATGGATGGCGTGGGACAGCGCGAGCAGGTCGTCGCGACGGCCGTCCACGTCGTCGGTGACGGTCGTGTGCAGGTCCATCGGGCCCTCGCTCTCGCGCTACGGTCGCTCGCCGCCATCGTAGGAGGACCTGAGTGCCCCCTGAGGTCCGCGTCGTCGCGTTCGACCTGATGGACACCGTGCTGACCGACCCGTTCCGCGACGCCCTACGCGCGGCGACGGGCCGAGAACCCGCGGAACTGTTCGCGCTGCGCGACCCGGAGATCTATCCGGCGTTCGAGCGCGGTGAGATCGTGGAGGAGGCCTACTGGGCCCACTTCGCCGAACGCGGCGTGGAGGTCGACCCGGCGGCGTTCCATCGGGTACGCCGTGCTGGCATCGGCTGGATCGAGGGGATGGACACGCTCCTCGACGACCTTGCGGGCACGGTGCTGCGCGTCACGGCGTCGAACTATCCGCTGTGGGTCGACGAGCTGACCGGACTGCTGTCGGGTCGGTTCGAGTGGGTGCTCGCGTCCCATCACCTGGGCGCGCGCAAGCCGGATGCCGACTTCTATCTCCGGCTCGCCGAACGCATCGGTCACGACCCGCGGCACATCGCGTTCCTCGACGACCGTCAGGACAACGTGGACGGTGCGAGGCAGGTCGGCATGCAGGCACGCCGGTTCACGGGGGTGGAGGACGTGCGCCACTGGCTCGACGAACTCGGGATCAGTCGCCAGGCGGGGCCCCGTCGAGGGTGACCTCCCCGGTCGAGATCCAGTGGAGGGTCACGATGTCGGCCCAGTCGTCGGGAAGCCGGGCGGCCCAGGCTCGGGCGCGGCGCCCGTCGTCGACGTGGCCGTCGCACCAGGCGTCGTCACCCAGGGTCTGTGCGCACGTTCGGCACAGGGCACCCGGCGACTGTGGACCGCACGTCGGCAGCAGCCGGGGGAGTCGTTCGCAACGTTCGCAGGGCCCGGCATCGACCGACCGGGGACCGACGTCCGTCTCCGCGAGCCAGGGATGCGCCTCGCTCAGGGCGCTGCGCAACCGTGCGCGGGAACGGCGTCGATCCACCGATCGTTGTCCGACGCGATGTGCGGGGACGCTCAGCCGACCTTGACGACCCGCGTCCCGCCCGCGAACTCGTCATGCCAGCCGTTGTTCTGTGCGCTGTTCTGGATGGTCACCGCGATGATGATCGCCACCACGAGTTGGGCGAGCCCACCGATGATCGGGATGATCGAGAGCAGCATCCACGCGTTGCGGCGGATGGCCTGCTCGAAGCTCGGGTGACCCCCGTCGGGACCGCGCACCTCGAGCTTGACCAGCATCTTGCCGACCGTGGTGCCCTTCGCCGACTCCATGAAGGCGAAGTAGCCGACGTAGATCACGGCGCTCACGATGCCGGCGAGCAGCCCGGTCAGGCTGAAGCCACCCATGCCCATGCCGAACATCCCGCCGGTTCCTGCGGTGCTGAACAGCGCACCGAAGATGACGACGGTGACGAGGATGAAGTTGACGATGGCGAGCAGGATGCCGTCGATGAGCTTGGCGATGAACCGGGTGAGCAGGTCTGCGGAGACCTCTCCGGGCGCGGGGCTCCCGCCGGCAGCCGTGGGTTCGGGAGGAGGTGGTTGCTGAGACATGAGGGGCTCCTGGCTGGATCGAGGCCGACCGCCCGCTGCACGGGGTCGTCGGCGGGGCGGATTCCTGACTTCAACGCTAATGGGCGGTCCTGTGCGCCGCACGCATTCCCGGGCGTGTGCCCGTGGTGGACGGGTGCGCGGTCGCGCGGTGGGACGAGGGGTGCCCGGTCACTAGGCTTGGTCGCAGGGCGGCGTGACGCCGATCCCGACGTCGCGCCAGGGCACGGGATGACGGGTCACCCCACCACACATCACGAACCGTCGCCACGGCGGCGACCACGGACAGGGAGTCAGCGTTGAACGGCACGCATCGCATCGCACTGCTCGGCGGCGACGGCATCGGCCCCGAGGTCGTCGGTGAGGGCCTGAAGGTCCTGGACCGACTGGAGGAGCTCGAGGGCTTCACCACCGAACGGGTCGACTACGACCTCGGTGGCCGGCGCTACGTCGCGACCGGCGAGGTCCTGTCCGACGAGACGCTGGAGGAACTGCGCGGCTTCGACGCGATCTACCTCGGTGCGGTCGGCACGCCGGACGTGCCTCCCAGCGTGCTGGAGCGCGGCCTGCTGCTGCGCCTGCGCTTCGCGTTCGACCAGTTCGTGAACCTTCGGCCCGTGCGCCTGTACCCGGGGGTGGCCAGTCCCATCGTCGGGTTGACCCCGCAGCAGTGCGACATGGTCGTGATCCGGGAGAACACCGAGGGCATGTACAGCGGCGCCGGCGGGAGCCTCTATCGCGGGACGTCCGCCGAGGTCTCCACGCAGGAGAGCCTCAACACGCGATACGGCGTGGAACGGGTGCTGCGCTACGCGTTCGACCTCGCCGGTCGTCGGCGTGGGCATCTCACCCTCGTACACAAGACCAACGTCCTGCAGTACGCCGGTGACCTGTGGATGCGGGTCTTCGAGGAGGTCGGCGACGCCGACTTCCCGGAGATCGAACGCGCCTACGTCCACGTCGACGCGGCGTGTCTCTACTTCGTCACCGACCCGGGTCGCTTCGACGTCGTCGTGACCGACAACCTGTTCGGCGACATCATCACCGACCTCGGTGCGGCGATCCAGGGCGGCATGGGTCTGGCCGCGTCCGGCAACATCAACCCGACGCGCACGTCGCCGTCGATGTTCGAACCCGTCCACGGTTCCGCCCCTGACATCGTCGGTTCGGGCAAGGCCGACCCGGTGGCCGCGGTGATCAGCCTCGGACAGATGCTCGCGTTCCTCGGGGAGGACGCGGCGGCCCAGCGCGTCGAGCGTGCCGTCGAGCAGCTGCTCACCAACCGGGCCGGGCGCCGACCGGACGGCGTGGAGTACTCCACGTCTGACGTCGGCGACGAACTCGTGGAGCTGGTCAGCGACTGACCGGGACCGTCTGGCACCCTGAGGAGGCGAGATGCCGTTCCCGAAGGCCGACCGCATCTGGATGGACGGCGAGCTCGTCGACTGGGACCGGGCGACCGTCCACGTGCTCACGCCCACCCTGCACTACGGCTACGGGGTGTTCGAGGGCATCCGTGCCTACCCGACGGACCGGGGTCCCGCGGTCTTCCAGCTGCGGCCCCACGTGGAGCGCCTGCTGCGTTCCGCGCGGCTCTATCCGCCGCTCGACACGATCCCGTACGACGCCGACGACCTGTGTGACGCGATCATCGACCTGATCCGGACCAACGGACACGACCAGGGCTGCTACATCCGCCCGACCATCATCCTGTCCTACGGGGAGATCGGCCTCAACCCGCTGCCTTCGCGTCCCCAGACGATCATCGCGACGTGGGAGTGGGGTTCCTATCTCGGTGAGGAGTCGCTGGTCAACGGGGTGCGGGTCATGATCAGTTCGTACCGGCGCATCGGCAAGAACACGATCCCGCCGGCAGGCAAGGCCAACGGCCAGTACCTGAACTCGTCGCTGGCGAAGGTCGACGCCCTGCGGGCCGGCTACGACGAGGCGATCATGCTGTCGGAGGACGGATTCGTCGCCGAGGGCACCGGGGAGAACCTCTTCATCGTGCAGGACGGGGTGGTCGTGACCCCGCCGCTGTCGGATGGCCCGCTCGGCGGCATCACGCGGTCCAGTGTCATGCAGATCGCGCAGGACCTCGGGTACGTCGTGGTGGAGCGCAGCCTCCAGCGCACGGACCTGTACCTCGCGGACGAGATGTTCCTGACCGGCACGGCGGCGGAACTGACGCACGTGCGTGAGATCGACGGACGGGTGATCGGCCCCCGAGGTCCGGTCACCGAGGCGATCCAGTCGACGTTCATCGACGTCGTGCGGGGGCGCGTCGAACACTACGAGGACTGGCTGCACAGGGTGGAGGCATGATGGACCAGGAGGGTGACGTGTCCAGCGTCTACAAGAAGATCGAACTCGTCGGATCGAGCCGTGAGGGCGTCGACGACGCCATCCAGCGCGCCGTCGCGAAGGCGAGCGAGACCATGCGCAACCTCGACTGGTTCGAGGTCACCGAGATCCGTGGGTGGATCCAGGACGGTTCGGTCCAGCACACCCAGGTGACGCTGCAGGTCGGGTTCCGCCTCGACGACTGATCGCTGGGCCCGCCCAGGGCCCGCCCCGGGACTGTCGGGCCCGCCCGGACCCGGACGGCCGTTGGCGGACTCGACAGCGTGGTCGTGCGGGCGGTATCGTCGTCGGCATGCGGAGCCTGATGGGTGCAGCGATCGGATCGGCGACGGGTGTCGCCGGCACCGACGTGCGCGCCATCATCATCATTCCCCCGCTCCCGTAGTCGGCGTGTGCCGGGCTGCGGGAGCGGCCCGGTTCCCTCCGGTCTCGCCTCCTCGCCGTTCCGGCCCTCCGCTCGGGTGACCACACGCACCGAGACAACGAGGACCAGGTGACCAGCACAGGTACCGACGCGACCCTTCCGGCCGCGCGCCCCGGACTCGACCTGTACGACACGACCCTTCGCGACGGCACGCAGCGTGAGGGCGTCACCCTGTCGGTCGAGGACAAGCTCCGGGTCGCCCGACGCATGGACGAGCTGGGGGTCGCCTACATCGAGGGCGGCTGGCCCGGCGCGAACCCCAAGGACAC
>JBBDIX010000014.1:0-1267 GCA_040880235.1 Nitriliruptoraceae bacterium | reverse complement strand
CCGTCGGGTCCTCGGGCTGGCCGTCGAGGGGCTGAGGATGGGGCTGGACCGTGATGACGACGTCGAGCGGCCGACCGGCAGCGGCCGTCAGGGCCTGCCGGATGGCCGTACCGCACCGGGTGTCGAGCCACTCCCTCGCGAAGGCATGGGGTGTGGCGAGCACGACGGTGTCGTCGCTGAATCCGACGGGCCTGGTCGCACCGAGCCACTGCCGCTGGGCAGGGGAGGCGACGGTGGCCATCACGTCGTCAAGGCTCTCGGCCCAGAGTGACTCGAGGTCGAGGGAGGAGGTCGAACTCACGCATGCTCCTGCAGATCGTCCCGACGGTACGGACGGTCCCATGATGACACAGCGGACGCGAGACGATATCCACAGGCTCTCCACAGCTGTGGACAGACCGATCGTCGTGCGCCCGGGTCATTCGGAACCCGGTGGGGAAGATCCGCCGGAGACCAGGGACGTTCCGGTGTGCGGGCGGGGCTCGGCAGCTCCGAGACTCCGCGCCTTCCCTGGATGACTGACGGACGGCTGCGGACGTTACACCTCCGGACCAGACCGACGCAAGGGAAACCCTGGCGGGTTGCGACCCGCGTCGCACGTTTGCCCCGGAGGTGGACGGCAGGGTAGGATCCGCGCACGCTCTGGCGCCGACGTCCTGTCCTCTCGAGGTCGTCCGACAACTCCGCCGACGTACTCCGTCATCTGGTTGTCACAGGCCGCGCCGTGCGCCCGAATCCCGGGCGGGACCTACGAGCCCGACCCAGCCGTCTGCAGGGGTGGACCGCCGTGAAGCGCACATTTCAGCCGAACAACCGCCGACGTTCGCGCAAGCACGGGTTCCGTGCCCGCATGCGCACCCGGGCGGGCCGCGCCATCATCCGTACCCGCCGGCGCCGCGGTCGCGGCCAGCTCACGGCGTAGTCGGATCTCCGCGATGATCGAGGTCCACGACCATCGCCTGAGCGACGGTCGAGACATCGCCGCGGCGCTGCGGAGCCGGTCCCGGCTCGCCGGGCACCTCGTCGTGCTCCACCTGCGTGCGCGCGGCGACGACCATCCCGCTCGCCGGGCGGTCATCGCCTCCAGACGCGTGGGGAATGCGGTGGCCAGGAATCGCGCCAAGCGCCTGCTCCGTGAGTCCTCTCGCTCCCTTTCGCTGCCTTCAGGTACGGATGTCGTGCTCGTGGCGCGCGCAGCGTGCGCTGAGAGCACGCTCAGTGAGGTGCGTCGAGAGCTCGCCACCCTGCTCGAGCGCCTGACCACGGA
>JBBDIX010000013.1:0-6919 GCA_040880235.1 Nitriliruptoraceae bacterium | reverse complement strand
CGAACCGGCTGGGCGCGTCGGCGCTGATGCAGGGACTGGCGGACGGCTACTTCGTACTGCCGGCCACCATCGGCCACCACCTGGCCCCGATGCTCGGGCAGGAGACGGTCGACACGTCCGCGTCGGAGTTCGACGCGGCGGAGGCCGACGTGCGGGGCCGCATCGACCACTACCTCAACGTCGGGGGCACCCGGTCGGTCGACTGGTTCCACCGGGAGCTCGGCAAGATCCTGTGGGACCACTGCGGCATGGCGCGCAATCGCGCCGGGCTGGAGAAGGCCCTGTCGGAGATTCCTGCGCTGCGCCAGGAGTTCGAGACCGACGTGCGCGTGCTCGGAAGTGGCGACACGCTCAACTCGTCGCTGGAGAAGGCCGGACGTGTCGCGGACTTCTTCGAGCTCGGTGAACTGATGTGTCGGGACGCCCTGGTGCGCGAGGAGTCGTGCGGGGGCCACTTCCGCGAGGAGAGCCAGACCGACGAGGGCGAGGCGCTGCGCGACGACGAACGGTTCGCGCACGTGAGCGCCTGGGAGTGGTCGGGGGAGTCCGCAAACCCGACCGAGCACCGTGAGCCGCTCGTGTTCAACGAGGTCGCGCTGACCCAGAGGAGCTACAAGTGAACTTCACGCTGCGTGTCTGGCGGCAGAACGGCCCCGACGAGGAGGGTCGCTTCGAGACCTACGAGGCGACCGACATCTCGTCCGACGCGTCGTTCCTCGAGATGCTCGACGTCATCAACGAACGCCTCAACGCCGAAGGGCACGAACCGATCGAGTTCGCCCACGACTGCCGAGAGGGCATCTGTGGCACGTGCGGCATCATGATCAACGGGCAGGCGCACGGGCCCGAGCTGGGGACCGCGACGTGCCAGCTCCACATGCGCAAGTTCGAGGACGGTGACGAGATCGTCCTCGAACCGTGGCGTGCCGCCGGGTTCCCGGTCGTGCGTGACCTGGTCGTGGACCGCTCCTCGTTCGACCGCATCATCGAGGCGGGCGGGTTCATCACCGTGGACACCGGATCGGCTCCGGACGCCAACCTGATGCCGGTGCCCCGGGACGACGCCGAACTGGCGATGGACGCCGCGGCCTGCATCGGTTGCGGAGCCTGCGTGGCCGCCTGCCCGAACGGGGCCGCCCAGCTGTTCACGTCCGCGAAGCTCGCGCACCTCAACCTGCTGCCCCAGGGGCAGGCCGAACGCTACGAGCGCACGGACGCGATGGTGGAGACCATGGAGAGCTTCTTCGGGTCGTGCACCAACATGGGTGAGTGTGAACCCGCGTGCCCGAAGGGCATCTCGATCGACTTCATCGCCCGCATGAACCGGGACCACCTGAAGGCGCAGTTCCGCAACCGGCGGACCGCCTGACCACACGACGGACCGCCGGCCCGGTGACACGACCGGTCGGCGGACACGTCGGGGAGCGCGCGTGAGCAGCCGCATTGCCGTCATCGGTGGCGGACCAGCCGGCTACGAGGCGGCGCTGGTCGCGGCAGAGCTCGGCGCCGCAGTCACCGTGGTCACCGACGAGGGGCTCGGTGGCAACTGTGTGCTGTGGGACTGCGTCCCGTCCAAGGCCCTGATCGTCGCGGCAGAGGCCATGGGATGGCTCGCCACCGCTGGGCGGCTGGGCATCGACGTCTCGGGGGGTGACGGCGCCGCACGTGTCGACTACCCGCGGGTGGCCGCCGAGGTCCTGGAACTCGGGGTGTCCCAGTCGGCGGACATCGAACGTCGTCTGCGCGACGGCGGCGTGGAGATCGTGCAGGGACGCGGTCGGGTGACCCGCGAGCGGCGGGTCGACGTGGCCTGTGCCGACGGCTCCGACCGGCAGGTCGACGCCGACCACGTGCTGGTCGCCACGGGATCCACCCCACGCGTGCTGGACTTCGCCCCGCCCGACGGCGAGCGGATCCTCACCGGTCAGCAGATCTACGGACTCGACCACCTGCCCGAACATCTGGTGGTGGTCGGGTCTGGGGCCACGGGCGCCGAGTTCGCCCACGCGTTCTGCCGGTTCGGCTCCCGCGTGACGCTCGTGTCGTCCCGCGACCTCATCCTGCCCACCGAGGACCCGGACGCGGCGCAGGTGATCGAGGACGTGTTCGAACGCCGCGGCATGACCATCGTTCGGAGCGTGCGGGCCGTGTCCTGCGCACGTGACGGCGACCGCGTCGTCGTCGGGCTCGACGACGGGCGGAGCATCGAGGCGTCACACGCCCTGTTCACCGTCGGTCAGATTCCGGCGACGCAGAACCTGGGACTCGAGGACGTCGGCGTGGAGCTGGGCCCCTCGGGTGGGATCCAGGTCGACCGCGTGTCGAGGACCTCGGTCCCGTGGATCTACGCCGCCGGTGACGTGACGGGGCGGATGATGCTCGCGTCCGTCGCCGCGATGCAGGGTCGCACGGCGATGTGGCACGCGCTCGGTCAGGCGCTCGAGCCGATCCGGTGGGACTCGGTCGCCGCCACGGTGTTCACCGACCCCGAGGTGTCGACCGTCGGCCGCGACCCGCAGGCTGCAGCCGACGCCGGGATGCCGGTCGCGACCGCGCGGCTCGACTTTCGCCGCAACCCGCGGGCCAAGATGATCCACGGCACCGACGGATTCGTGAAGGTCCATGCCATGGTCGGATCCGGCACGATCGTGGGTGCGGTGGTGGTCTCTGCGCGGTCGAGCGATCTGATCCAGCCCCTCGCGGTCGCCGTGCAGAACCGACTGACCGTGGAGCAGCTCGCGCGGACCATCACCGTGTACCCGTCGATGGCGGGTTCGATCGCCGAGTGTGCGCGGATGCTCATGTCGCGCCTCGACGAGGCCTGAGACCAGGTGTCGGGTTTCCTGTCGTGGTCGGGTCGCCGGTACGCTCCGCGCATCCGCACTGCTGCGAGGAGCGTCCCTGTGCGTCGCCAGATGGTCGGACTGACCGTTCTCGTCCTGCTTCTCACCGGTTGTTCCACGGTTCCCGAGGGCGCCATCGAGGCGCAGGCGCTCGCGTGCCCTCCCGGGGAACCGGGGTGCGACGAGATCCTGCCTGTCGGTCCCGGGGGTGACCTCGAGATGGAGGCGGGCAACTTCTTCTTCGACGTGCTGGGCGGCGTCCCCGTGACGGGCGCGGTCGAGGTGACCGTCGTCAACGTCAGCGACGCGTACCACAACACCGAGTTCCTCGGCGCGGCCGAGGGCTCCGAGATCCCCGAGGCCAACGCCTTCGAGACCGGCAGCGGCACGGTCCTGCTGTTCCCGGGCGAGTGGACGGTCATCTGCAACGTGCCGGGCCACCGTGAGGCCGGCATGGAGACCACGATCACGGTCTACTCGACCCAGGAAGAGGCGGACGCCGCGCTCTCCGAGGCCGACGCCGCCTGACCCGCATGCACCGCCCGGACCGGTTCCGGGAGGCACGCATCACGACCTCGGACACCCACGTGGGCCGCTTCGACACCGATCCGCGGGTCGTCGCCGCGCTGCGCACCGGCCCCTGGCACACGGTCGACCACCACGCGTTGGTCACCTCCACCCAGGACGTCGCGCTGGCCGCGCTCACCGACGGCGTGCGCCCGGGGCTGGTCGTTGCCGCCGACCTGCAGACGGCAGGCCGTGGCCGATCCGGGCGGGTCTGGGAGGAACACGCGGCATCCGGCGCGAGTCCCACGAACCTGTCGGTGACCGCGACCTGGCGGGTGCCCGACGGTGTGGACGTTGGCATCGCGCCGCTGGCCGCCGGACTCGCGGTCGTGCGTGCGCTCGAGGCCTGTGGAGTCACCGCGCAGGTGAAGTGGCCCAACGACGTGCTGGTCGGTGACCGCAAGGTCGCGGGCATCCTCGTCGAACGCCATCAGGTCGCCGGCGACGACGTGCTGCTCATCGGCTGCGGCATCGACGTGGACTGGCGTGGCGTCTCCCGTACGGGTGACTCGGCCGGGTGGACGTCCGTCGCCGAGGTGACCGGTGCCGAGGTAGACCGTTCCGGCCTGCTCGCCGGACTCCTCGAGGCGCTCGACGCCCGCTTCGCCCAGATGCGGGCCGAACCGGCACGGCTGCTCGCCGACCATCGCAACGTGTGCATCACGCTGGGTCGTGACGTGCGGGTCCTGCTGCCGGGAGGCGACTCGCTCGACGGCCGTGCCGTCGACGTCGACGCGGCGGGCGGACTCGTCGTGGCGACACCGGACGGGGGACGTCGAACCGTGACCGTGGGAGACATCGTCCACGTGCGGTGAGGTGCGTACCCTCGCGCCGATCCGTGGACGACCCAGGAGGCAGGTGTGGCGGACCGGTACACGTCCCTGATCGGACTGGAACTCGACGCGCCCGTGGCCGACGTCGGAGCACTCGTCCATGCGGCGATCGAGGCAGGGGACCTCGACCGGGCCGCGCCGGTCCGTGACGAGGGCACGGTCGCCCAGGAGGTGAACTGGGGCGGTCGGATGCAGAAGGCCGTCGTACGGCACTTCTCCGACGTCGATCCGCTCCTGCTTCGGACCGAGACCTACGTCGGCGCGGACGGCATCGTGCAGGGCCTGCAGCGCCAGGCGGGTCTGCTCGAGGTGCTCGCGCGTCGACTCGACGTCGGCGTCCTGGCGGTCCGCGACGTCTCCGCGATGGCGACGTGGGACACCGCGTGGATGCACCGGGTCGCGATCGGGGTGGTGGAGCACGCCGACGCGATCGCCACGCGGGTCGAGGGTGAGGGGACGTGGTGGGTCCGTACCCACGGTGCGGCGCGGTTCGACGTACCCGACCTCGAGCTCTACGGCCTGCACCGCGACCAGGTCGAGCCGGCGACCGCCCTGCTGGCACACGTCCACACCCAGCTGCTCGACCGGGGGCTGCGCGGCCAGCTGGCGCTGCGCGACGGGACCCCGATCCATCTCGTGCCGGTGCTGGAGGCGTGGGAGGACCTGCCGCTGGACTGGCCCGGGATCGGACGGGCCGGCAGGGACCGAGGGGAGGGACTGGACGGGCCGCGAGCGACCGTGTCGATCCTGCATCGCCCGCGGTTCGGTCGGTACCGGAAGGACTTCGACGGGGTGCTCGCTGCACTGGCCGGGTCCTGACCGAGTCCTGACCGGCGAGTGTCAGTCGTCCGCGGGTTCGACCCAACCCTCGACGCCCTCGGGGCGCTCGTCTCCACACCACTCCCGCAGACGCGGGGCCCCCTCCTCGGGTCCGATGGCCAGCAGCCGGTCGCCGGCCTGCAGCACACGTGTCGGACGAGGACGATAGAACCAGCGGTTGCGGCGTTGGATCGCGAGGATCTCCATGCCCGTCTCGGTGTGCAGTCGCAGTTCGGACAGGCTGCGTCCGTCGATGACGCTGCCCTCTGCGACGAGTGCCTCGGCGACGATCTCGTCCGCCTCGGACAGGGCGGCGGCGATGATCGGGTGGGGAATCCCGTCGAGCTCGATCACGCGACACATCGACTGCGCGGAGTCGACGATGCGTTCCGACGCACTCGCGAGATGCAGCAGGCCACGCAGCTCGTCCGGGTCCTCGAGTTCCGCGGCGGCCCGCAGGACCCAGGACTCCAGCTGGTGGAACAGCTCGTCGGACGTGTCCTCGATCACCCCGACCTCGGTGGCCAGGGACACGTCGCGCAGCAGGATCGCCGAATAGGCGAGGCCGACGGCCACCTCGGAGGCGTCCTTGAGTTCGATGGCCAGGTCGACGGCGCGGTCGAGGTTGGACAGCTTCGCGCGTTCGGGCGGAGGCGGAAGCTCGCGGGGCATTCCCCCGGCGAGTTCACGCGCATGGTCGACCCCGTCCCTGGGTCCCTGCATGAACAGTACGTCGCCCTCGCGCAGCACCTCGCTGCCCTTCGGGCCGTAGATCCAGTCGACGTCGCGCCGGATCGCGATGATCCACATGCCGGTGCGCGCCGGGAGTTCCAGGTCGAGCAGTGACTGGCCCTCGATCTCGTTCTCGGGGCGGATCCGGATGCGAGCCGTGACCTCGGTTGCGTGACGCAGGTCGTCCCGGAGTTCCCGAGGCACCCCGAGGTTCTTGAGGACCACCCGCGCGATGTCCTCCGCGGCGTCCGCGATGCCCTCGATGGACACCGCCATCGACAGCACCCCGGCGAGCTGGTCGGCGTCCTCGGGTGAGCGCGCGGCGAGCATGCAGGTGGCACGCAGGTCGACAAGCAGTTCGTCGACACGCTCCTCGAGTCGCAGGACCTCGCGTGCGATGCCCTCGTCGTCGAAGAAGATGGCGGCGTATGCGAGGTCGACCATGAGCTCTGCGGCGTCCTTCGCGCCGACGAGCAGTTCCTTGACGGTGCGTCTGGGCCTCATGTGGCATTCCCTTGCTCGGGCTCGGATCGTCGGCCGGCCGGGTGGCGGTGACAGGTCGGGGGCATGCGGGTGGTGGTCATGGGGACCCCGTCCACAGGATCGAGATGGCCACCAGCAAACAGAAGACGCCCGCGAGGTCCATCGTCGCGGTGACGAGCGGGATGCCGTGGTTGTCCGGATCGAACCCGTGCCGGAACGACAGCGTCGCCGCGAAGTAGGCCGCGAGCCCCAGCAGCGGGGTCGCGAGCAGTGCCGCGAGCAGGGTGATCCCCACCGTCGTCAGCAGCGGCAGCGGGGACAGGCCGGGGACGGCCACGGCGGCGAGCCAACCCGCGATCCCGACCCCGGTGAAGGCGAGCACCGCGAGCAGCCCGGTCAGGGAGAAGTCGAGCACCGCGATCCGTCCGGGAAGCGCCCGTGGAACGAGCTGCCCGACGTGCAGCTTGGAGGCCAACCGGCTCGAGAGCATGCCACCCAGCGACCCGCAGTTCGCGATGAACGGGGGCAGCAGGATCAGCAGGGCGGCAGCCCCGAACTGCTGGGAGGCGCGGGACTCCACGACCACGCCGGCGAACACGTCGATGGTCACCGCGATCGTCAGCACCATCGTCGACTCGCGCA
>JBBDIX010000012.1:42819-45446 GCA_040880235.1 Nitriliruptoraceae bacterium | reverse complement strand
CGCGATCACGCGCCGCTCGCCCCGAGGTGACGCCGTCGAACCCATCCCCGTCTCTGCGTCTCCGACCGCTCGACCGCAGGCGGTGACGGCGGCCTGCCGCGGTCGCCTCACGCCGTGAGCGCGCGGTCAGCCCCGCCGCAGACCGCGCGCGGTGCCCGTTCGTGGCGATGGTGGGTGATGGTCGCGGCCCTGTCGGTGGCGTCGGTGGCGCTCGCCGTGTTCGGTCTGCTCGGCTTCTACCTGGTTGCCTCGACCCCGCTGTTGCCGGATGACATCGCCAATCACGCGTCGGTGCTGTTCGACGTCGACGGCGAGGAGGTGGGCGGGCTCTCCGCCGACGTGCTGCGTTCCGACGTGACGTTGACCAGCCTGCCCGACCACGTGCCGCAGGCCGTCATGGCGGTGGAGGATCGTGACTTCTACGACCACCGCGGCGTGTCGGTCTCGGGCATCGTTCGCGCACTGTTCGCCAACGTCCGAGCGGGGAGTGTCGAGCAGGGCGGATCGACGATCACCCAGCAGTACATCAAGAATGCGGCGCTGAAGCCGGATCGCACCTACCGCCGCAAGGTCGAGGAGGTGGCACTGGCGATCAGGCTCGAGCAGACGTACTCGAAGGACGAGATCCTCGAGTTCTACCTGAACACCTCGTACTGGGGGCGTGGCGCGACTGGTGTCGACGCGGCCGCCCAGTCGTACTTCGACCGGTCCGCCTCAGAGCTGTCGCTCAACGAGGCGGCGACCCTCGCGGGGATGCTGGCGTCGCCCGAGAACCTCGATCCGTCGGAGAATCCCGACCGTGTCGACGACCGGCGGCGTGTCTCACTCGCCGGGATGCTCGAGCAGGGCTGGATCGATCAGGTCGAGCACGACGAACTGGTCGCGGAGGGGCTGCCGACGGTCATGGCCCGTATCCCGATCGATCTCGGTCCCAACGGCTACTACTTCGACGCCGTACGGCGCGTGCTGGCGCGTCATCCGGACCTCGACGACGGTGAACTGTTCCGTGGACTGCGGATTCACACCCACCTCGATCCTCGGCTCCAGGCGGCCGCGCAGGAGGTGCTGACGGCAGCCATCAGCGATGGCCCCACCGACACCGGCGCGATCGTGACCGTCGATCCGTCTACCGGAGGCATCCTCGCGCTCGTCGGGGGCCCCGACGTGATGGAGCAGCCGCTGAACACGGCCCTGGTCAGTCACCGCCAGGTCGGGTCCTCGTTCAAGGCGTTCACCCTCCAGGCGTTCGTCGAAGCGGGCTGGTCCCCGCAGTCCACGTTCGATGCGCCCGCGACGATCGAGATCGACGGGCATGAGTTCTCGAACTTCGGTGGCGCCGGATCTGGCGCCCGGACCGTGCAGCAGGCGACGCTGTCGTCGATCAACACCGTGTACCTGCAGATGCAGGAGCAGGTCGGGCGAGACCGGGTGATCAGCGCCGCGCATCGTGCCGGTCTGCCGCGCGACAGGTCGGAGGAGGCCTTTGCCACGCAGCGCAACGACGGCCCGGTGCTCGAGTCCTACGCCGGCCTGACGCTGGGTCAGAATGACTTCACCGCCCTGGAGATGGCCTCCGCATTCGGCACGTACGCCGCAGACGGTCGGCACGCCCTGCCGCGACTCGTCAGCAGCATCGAGAGTCGCGACGGCGAGGTGCTGTGGGAGGCGCCCACACGGCCGGAGCAGACGGTCGACCGCAACGTCGCGCGTGTGGTGACCGACGCCTTGCGTGGGGTCATCGAGGGAGGAACCGGGCAGGCCGCCGCCATCGGCCGACCCGCTGCGGGGAAGACCGGTACGACCAATGAAGGTCGCAACGTCTGGTTCGTGGGGTACGTGCCCCAGCTGTCGACCGCGGTCTGGCTGGGCAACCTCGACAACTCGCCGATCGAGGCAGACGACGCGACCGGCGGCGGACTCGCTGCGCCGGTCTGGGCGGAGTACATGGGCAGAGCCGTGGAGGGTCTGGAGGTCGTGGAGTTCAGTGCTCCCGACCTGTCGGAACTCGAGGTGTTGCGCGAGGCGGTCAGGATCGCCCCGGTCCCTCCACCGGAGGCCGACGACACCGGGGGTGACGAGGACGGGGCGGACGACGACGGGGACGATGGCGGGGACGACAGTGGGGGCGGTGACTCCGGGGACGGCGGGGAGGCCGACGATGGGGACGGTGACCCAGGGGACAGCGGCTCCGGGGACGACGACGGGGACGATGGCGGGGACGACAGTGGGGACGGCGATGCCGGCGATACCGGCGATACCAGCGATGCGGGCGACGGAGAACCTGCCTGATCGTGCAGAGGGACAGGAGGAATGGTGACAGGTCCTTGCGCGTCGACGGCGTCTGCCGTCACCGTGCGAGCGTCGTGTACACGATGGCGTTGTCGGTGTAGTGGCCGGTCGTTCGGTCGAACACTCCGCCGCAGGTGATCAGCGTCAGCCGAGGCTCGTCGGAGGCCGCCCAGACCTGCCCGCCCGGCAGCTCGTCCTTGGGATGCTGCTCGACGCCCTCGATGACGAAGGTCACCGTCGAGCCGTCGGGCTCGGATTTCGCCGGCTGCGTGCAGGTGACGACCGTCACCACCAGCACGGCGGAGGCCCACGTCGCAGGCTGGAGTCCCGGCCTGCGA
>JBBDIX010000012.1:5307-42809 GCA_040880235.1 Nitriliruptoraceae bacterium | reverse complement strand
GTGGCCTCTCGCCCGCGGCCGACGTCGTGGCGGCGTGCGTCACGGTCAGCCGAGGCTCATGGGTTGCCGCGACGGCGAACAGCCACGCCTGCGACGCCGACCACGGCCATGATCATCGCGACACCGAGCGCGAGGGTCGCGAGCCCTGAGGAGCCTGCGGTCCCGCCGCCCCCGGTGTCGATGCGACTGGGTCGCTCGGCGATCTGGCCCCGGATCTCGCCGGACCCGAACTCCTGGGTGTGCACGTTCGTGTACGTGTTGCCTGCAGCCATCTCGTCGACCAGATCCTCGAGCGTGCCGCCCTCGAGCGGGCCGACGAGGGCGTCCGCGGCGAACGTGCCGGACGCGAGGGTGCCCGTGGTCACGCCCGCGACGAGCTCGGGTGCCTGATCCTGAGTGTGCAGCCACACGACGGGCGGTCCATTCTCGCCCGCCGCACCGAGGTGGATGTGCGCCATGGTGGCGTCCTCGAGGTTCTCGACCTCGACGGTGAACGAGATCTGTGTGCCGTCCTCGCTGAGCACGTACTGGGCGGAGCCGCTTGCGTCGGTGTCGACCGGTGGGACCTCCTCGTCCCCGGACAGCGGTGAGGTGAAGGTTCGTTCCTGCGCCAGCGCGGGCACCGCGAGTGCGACGAGCAGGGCGCAGATCAGTGCAACGGTGGTCAGGGACGAGGTGCGTTGCATCTCTTCCTCCTTGCAGATCGGGGCAGCGCCGGCGTTCACGTCGAGTACCGCCACAACGGGTGGGCGACTCGCGCGCGGATTCGTGCGAGAACCACGCGATCGAGTCGTCCTGCTCAGCGGTATACGGGCGTGGAGAGCATTCGGTTCACCTTGACGCCTGGATGCCTCCGCTCCGCCCGGGTGGTCTGTCGTCGCGCAGGCTCCGAGCGTCCTACCGTGCCTCGGTCTGGTTCGCTGTGGGCCAGCGAGTGCAGGGACGAGCCTGCCCGCGGATCGGGGTGCGTGGATGTGGACCCGTCGGTCACGGATCGCGGCCTGGCTGCTGTGGTTCGGCACGCGCGTGGCGTCCCCGGTGTCGTCGCGGGTCGCTGGACGTCTGGCTGCGGTCCTGTGGACGATTCCCTGGCAGTTCGGTGCGCGTCGTCGGGTCAACCGGCCGACGGCAACGGGTCGCACCGCAGGCCTCGTGCCGCTCGAGGTCGTGGACGTGTCGGTGTTCCGTCGTGACCGGGGGGTGACCCGCACACAGAGGGTGCACCTGTGGGCCGTGGGGGAGGGGCCGACCGCGCTGCTCGTCCACGGCTGGAGCGACGACGCCCGCACGTTCGGGCCGCTCGCGCGGGAGCTGGGCGAGCAGGGATGGCGCGCCGTGGTGTGCGAACTGCCGGCGCACGGCTCGAGTCGCGGTGTGCGCACCGACGGTCTGCAGGTCGCGCAGGTGATCCGTCACGTCGCAGAGCACTGCGATGCGCGGGTCGTGGTGAGCCACTCGCTCGGCGCGTTCGCGACGATGATCGCGCTGGCCGACGGGTTGCGCGTCGACGCCGCGGCACTGCTCGCTCCCGTGGTTCGGCTCGCGGATGCCGTCGACACGTTCGTCGCCCGCGTCTCCCTGCCCGACCGGGCCGCAAGGGCGCTGCGGCGCCACATCGAACGACGCTACGGCCCGACACTGTGGGAAGAACTCGTCCTCGACCGCCGCGCGGTCTCGTTCGACATGCCCGCGCTGGTCGTCCACGATCCCGACGACCGGCAGGCGCCGATCGCCTCGGCGCGTGCACTGGCGGCCACCTGGCCAAACGCCCGACTGATGGAGACCGAGGGTCTCGGCCACCGGCGGATCGTCGACGACGAGGCGGTCATGCGCCGCGTCGTCGCGTTCGTGACGTCCGTGGAACGCGCAGGCCGACCCGACGACGATCGTGTCGACGGCGAGCCCGGGTGAGCGTCGCCTGATGGGGTCGACAGCGACGGGCGCGTGTCCTCGTCGTGTGCGACGATCGCGACGGGACGAGGAGATGGCCGGTGAGCGACGACAACGTGACCGAACTGCGACTGGTCGTCACCGTCGACGACTTCGAGGCGGCGCTCCACGTCTACCGCGACGTGCTCGGGCTCCGACAGGTCGCCGAGTTCGAGCCTCCGGGCCGAGTCGTGCTGCTCGACGCCGGACGGGCGACCGTGGAACTGAGCGACGTCGAACATGCCGTGCACATCGACGAGGTGGAGGTCGGTCGACGCGTGGCCGGAACCCTGCGCGTTGCCCTGCGCACGGCCGACGTCGACGCGACCACCGACGCGCTCACGGAGGCAGGGCTCGAACTCGTCGCGTCTCCTCGGCCCACACCGTGGGGGTCACGAAACAGCCGGCTGGTCGACGCGGACGGTGTGCAGTTGACGCTGTTCACCTGAACCTGACCGCTGTGCCGTCGGCATGGTCATGAACGTCGATCGACGGGCTCGCGCCGGTGTCGAGTCGGTCGCGAGGGGTCAGGCGGGCGAGTTGGCCGCCGACGCCTCCCGCCAGAAGTCCGCGATCTCTGCGGTCGTGGCGACGTAGCCGAAGTAGCGGCGCATGTTCTCCAGCGTCGAGGCCTGCAGGTCCTCACTGTCGGTCGCCGTGGCATCCGACAGGACCAGCACGTTCTGGTCGAGCATGTAGCCCTCGCGTGCGGTGGTCTCCACGCAGACGTTGGTCTTGACCCCGCACAGCACGAGGCTGTCCACCGATCGTGAACGCAGGATCGTGCCGAGGTTGGTGCCGGTGAAGGACCCGTAGCGGTGCTTGTTCACCACGTAGTCGACCGGGCCGGGCGCGACCCGGTGGAAGTCCGCCCCCCAGGTCCCGTCGATGCAGAACTCGCCGGGTTGGCCCTTGAGGCGCCGCCGGGCAAGGATCGCCGGAGACAGGAACGGTTCGTCGTACACGTTGCGGGTGAAGACGACAGGAATCTCCGCCGAGCGCGCCACGGGCAGCAGTGTCTCGATCTGGTCGATGGCTGCCGCAGCGCCGTCGCCCGCCCGACCCGTCTGGGCGAAGTGGCCGGCGGGGTCGCAGTAGTCGTTCTGCACATCCACGACGATCAGGGCCGTGCGGTTCGGGTGGAACAGTTCGAGTTCGGGTGCGTGTGACACCGACGCTCTCCAGGTTCGGTGATGGGACCGACGTGTCGCTGCGGGCGTGTTCGACCCACGCGGGACACTACTGGCCGACATGACCGTGCACCCCACCCGGGCGAGTGGTCGAATGGAGGCCTGCGGTGGATCGACGCTCCACCGCGTCTCGCGGAGGCAGACGATGACCGCCCACCACACCTACATCGATCGACTGCACCGGACGCACGGACCGTTCGGGTACGGGTCATTCGGCAGGTACGCCGAACGGTTCGCGCGCCTGTTCGGGACGCCGGCGTTCCTGATCGGGCAGACCGTGGTCGTGATCGCGTGGATCACGGTCAACGCGATCGCCTTCACGCGGCGATGGGATCCCTACCCGTTCATCCTGCTGAACCTGGTGTTCTCCCTGCAGGCGGCGTACGCGGCACCGCTCATCCTGCTGGCCCAGACACGGCAGGCCGACCGTGATCGTGCGCTGAGTCGCGCCGATGCCGATCATCGTGAAGAACTCGCGCGAGCGGCCATCGATCGACACGCGCAGGCCGTCGAGGCCGGCGAACGCCTGCGCGCACAGGTCGACGCGCTCGCCGTTCGCCTCGAGGACGCGCATCAGGTGCTCGTCGAACTGCGCGACCGGCCCCGCACGGGCGGAGGTGGTTAGAGAAACCGACCCTCCTCGGTCTCGCGGATCATCAGGATCCGGTCGACGACGCGCAGCAGCGTGTCCATCGGTGGTCCCTCGATCTGTTCACGCAGGTCGTCGGTGTGGCTGCGCTGGTGGGCGAACCGCCGGATGAGTTCCGGGTCCGGTGTCTCGCTCGACTCCTGCTCGACCGTGAGTTCGTCGAGCAGGTCGGCATAGTCGTCGACGGCGTCGAGCAGTGCGTAGAAGCGTGCCTCGAGTTCGTCGACGCGTCCCTTGACGCGTTCGTAGGCGGTGCTCACCGTCGTCGATCCATTCGTCGCCAGCGATGGGGGAGTTCGATCACCGTCGAGGGCTGCTCGGCCGACTCGACGAGGTCGAGCAGGTCGGAGAGGATCGTGCGCTGGTGATCGGGCCTGCCGTTCTCACCGAACGGGTTGCCCAGCGGGAAGCGGACGTACGCCGCCCGCGAGATGTTCATGTTGGCCGTGATCTCCGGCCGCAGCGTCAGGCTCACCGTGGCGATGCCTGCACGTTCGAGTGCTCCCTGGACCAGTCCGACCGACTGGTGGCACATCGGTCAGCCGGGGCTCATGACCACGACGTCCACGTCGTGCGAGGCGAACATGTCCACCACGGCGGGTGCCCCGGACCGGATCACGTCCGTCGGGTCCGGGTTCCATCCCATCATCCCCACGTGCACCGGCGAGGCCGAGCCGATGTCCCCGTCGTCGACCAGCGCACGCAGCGGCTCGATGGGCAGCACCACGTTGGGGTCGTCCTCGGCGCGGGTCGTGTCGTAGTGGCCGTGGGAGAACCGGATGTCGCTCATGGCGACGTCGTCCGGGATCTCACGCAGGCTCGCGTCCCCGTGGGGGCTCGTGATGTCGAAGGGTTCCTGACCGTCGACGTGCGCGCCGGCGGTGGTGAGCAGTCCGACCCGCCACCGCGACCTCGGCTTCGCGGGGTGATGCAGGTCCGCGGTCTCGTTGCGCTGCGGGTTGGCGTGGTCGTGCATCTGGCCGATGCGGACCTTCCAGTCCTCGTACGCTTCCCGCAGTGCGTCGGGGTCGAGCAGGCTCACGTGGGCCTCCAGAAACCGGGAGCAGTGGTCCGTGTCGGAGCGTAGTGCGGGGGATCCGGCGTCCGAATCCGGCGGTGCGCCGGACGTCCGTGCCCTGCCGTCCGAGCACGTGCAGCCCGACGACGATGCGTCCCTCGTCACGGCCTTCGAACGAGCTCGGCTGATCAGCGTCGGTGTGCGTCCCCTGGTGCTGTTCGGGCCGCGTGCCATGGATCGACTGCCATGGCCCGGCCCGGTGTGGGTCGTCACCGCGCACAATCCCGGCGGGTCGCGCGGGTCCGATCTCGACAACGACCGTCGCCACGACGCCCTCGTCGCCGAGGTGGGCCGGTTCGGGATCGACCCGGTCGAGGTCGACGCCGGTGGACCCCGATGGGGCGAGCGCAGCCTGCTGATCGCGTCGGACGAGCTGGACCCCGAGGGGGTGTTCGCGCTCGCCGAACGGTTCGGTCAGCACAGCGTGTTCGAACTCACCGACGACCGCATCCGCATCGTGCGCGTGCGGGACCGACGGGTCGTCAGCGACCGCCCACGCACGTGACCTCCACGGCGCCGAGGCGTTCGTCGGCCCGCGCCTCGAGGTGCACGTCGAAACGATCGATCTCGCACGCGAGCTCGAGGTCGCGAGGCGGGGCCCAGTCCGCACCCCCGGGAGCGAACATGCGTCCGGCATCAGACGTCGCGACACGGGCGACGAACGGTGCCGGATCCGGGGCCTCGCCACGGGCGACGGCGTCGATGAACTCCGCGCAGGCCAGGTCCTCGTCTCCGTCGCGGCCGTGGGAGGCGCCGGTGATCACGTAGGTGACGTCCTGCGCGCCCGCTGCCACCAGCGCACGCGCCGTCGCCGACGCGGTCACGAAGGAGGCGGCGAGCACCAGGCGGCTGCCTGCCGTGCGCGACAGGCCCTGGGTACCGGCCGACGTGCGGTGGATGATCGTGCGTCCGTCGATCACTTCGCGGGTCAGTTCGGACGGCGAGTTCCCCAGGTCGAAGCCGTCGATGATGCGGCCTGCGTCCTCGCCGGCCACGAGCGCGTCGGGAACGTGGATGTCGTGCAGCGCCCACGCCTCCTCGGCCGAGGTGACCGCGAGGATTCGACGGGCGCCCAGATGGAGCGCCCACGGCACCGTGGTGAAGGCACGCAGCACGTCGATGACCACGACCGCATCACCCGCGGTCGCCTCGGAGAGGTCGACGAATCGGGACCGCATCATCCGGCGAGGAACCGCACGAGGCGTTCGTGGGCGTCGACCATCGCGTCGACGGGGACGAACTCGCCGCGCTGGTGCGCCTGGGCGGTCAGTCCCGGTCCGTAGTTCAGCGCCGGCACGCCGATCTCTGCGAAGCGGGCCACGTCGGTCCAGGCCTGCTTGCCGGTGGTCTGCGCGCCGACGGCGTCGAGGAACGTGCGGACCACGGGCGCGTCGACCCTCGGAGGTGCTCCGGGCACCCGATCGACGATCTCCACGGTGGCGCGGTCGCCGACGCGTGCCCGCAGTTCGTCCTCGGCCGCGTCGAGGTCGCGGTTCGGCGCGAACCGCAGGTTCAGGTTCACGGTGAACTCGCCGGGGATGACGTTGCGCACCGGCGTGGTGGCGTCGCGCGGGCCGGGACCGAGCCCGTCGGTCCATGCCTGGGTGGCCGACCACACGTCGCGGTAGTGGATGCCTTCGACCTCCACGTCACGAACCGAGTCGGCCTCGAGCTCGGCCAGCAGCTCCGCGGCCATCGTCAGGGCGTTGCGGCCGTGCCACGGACGGGCCGAGTGCGCCTGCTGGCCGTGGAACACCACCAGGGCGTGCAGCCCGCCGAGGCAGCCGAGCTGGACGTCGCCGTCCGTGGGTTCGAGCACCACGGCGAGTTCGGCCTCGGTGAGCCACGTCGCCTCGGCCAGCACGTCACGCAGCTCGTTCGAGTCGGCCGAGCCCTCCTCGCCGGCGTAGAGCACCAGGGCGAGCTCGTACGGGGAGGCCGCACGCAGTGCGGGATCCTCGAAGGCGGCCATGGCGATGACGTTGCCCGCCTTCATGTCCGACGCTCCGCGGGCGACGACGACCTCGGTGCCGTCACGGTCCTCGGCCCGGGGATCGCGGTCGGCGTCGGTCGGGGGAACGACGTCGAGGTGGCCGACCAGCGCCACCAGCGGACGTGATCGCGATGGGGCGCCCACGACGACGCTGTTGCCGATCCGCGTGACGGTCTCCCCGAGGTCGAGGTAGCGATCGGCGACGGCATCGGCGATCGGACCCTCGTCGCCCGTTGTGCACAGGTGCGAACAGTGCTCGAGCAGGCGCTCGACCAGGTCGTCACGCGTCGAGGTGGCCATCAGTCGTTCACGTGGAGCGCGGCGTTGAGCCCGCCCCAGGCGCGGTGGTCCCGGTCGAGTGCGAGTACCCGCCCACTGCGCGAGTCGCGTCGGAACTCGAGGTCGCTGTGCCCCGACAGGTCTCGCGCCTTGACCACCTGCCCGTCGGACCGTTCGACCTTCGTGCCCGCCGTGACGTACAGGCCCGCCTCGACGACACACCGGTCACCGAGCGAGATGCCCACGCCGGCGTTCGCGCCGATCAGGCAGCCCTGGCCGATGCGGATCACCTCGGAGCCGCCGCCCGACAGGGTGCCCATGATGGAGGCGCCCCCGCCGATGTCGGAGCCGTCGCCGACGACCACGCCCGCAGAGATCCGGCCCTCGACCATCGATGCGCCGAGCGTGCCTGCGTTGAAGTTGACGAAGCCCTCGTGCATGACGGTCGTCCCCGCGGCCAGGTACGCACCCAGGCGGACCCGGTCGGCGTCGGCGATGCGCACGCCGGTCGGGATGACGTAGTCGGTCATGCGCGGGAACTTGTCCACGCTCCCCACGCGCACGAGTCGACCGGCCCCCGCGAGTTCGACACGCAGGTCGTCGAACATCTCCGGATCGGCGGGACCCAGGTCCGTCCACACGACGTTGGCGAGGATGCCGAACAGGCCGTCGAGGTTGACCCCGTGCGGCTGGACCAGACGGTTCGACAGCAGGTGCAGGCGCAGGTAGGCGTCGTGCACGTCGGCGGGTGGGACGTCGAGGTCCTCGATCCACGTGGCGACCGGTTCCCGGCGGGTCCGCAGGGGCGACGTGGGTGTCTTTCCCGTCGTGACGGAGGTCAGGGCACGCGTGACGGGATGATCGGCCCCGATCCACGCGGCCCGTTGCACGTCGGAGGTGACCGGCACCGTTGCCGAACCCTTCAGGCCGAGTTCGCGAAGCAGGCCCTGGAGGGTCCGGGAGTCCTCTGTGGTCACGTACGGATACCACGTGTCGAGGACCTTGCCCCCGGGGGTCCTGGTGGCGACACCGACCCCGAACGCAGGCGTGCTGCTCATCGTGACACTCCGTGACGGTCGAAACGGTCGTGTCCGAGCCTACTCAGCGCACGCTGGGACCCCCGAGGGTGGTTGACTGGCCGGACGCCGTCGCGGTCGGGAGCATGTCGTGGACGAACAGGTCGAACTGCCGGAACCACTCGGCCCCGTCGGGCTGGTGGGCAGCGTGGTCGTCGGTGCCGCGATGGGTGCCGCCGAGGTCGTGCCGGGCTTCTCGGGCGGGACCGTCGCGCTGGTCGCCGGCATCTACGAACGACTCATCGCCAACGTGCGCCAGGGTGCGCGCATGCTGTCACTGCTGCTGCGGGGGAGGTTCGACGCCGCATGGCGGGCGTTGCTCGCCATGCAGTGGCTCTTCCTGGTCGCGTTGCTCGTCGGCATGGGCACGACCATCGCGCTCGTCGCCGGGGTGCTCGGCCGGTTCATCGAGCAGCGTCCCGTCGAGGCGTCCGCAGTGTTCCTCGGTCTCGTGCTGGGTGCCGCGGTCGTCGCGGCCGGGCAGCGTCGCGCTCCCGCCGCCTGGCACTGGCTGATCGTGTTCGGCGTGGCCGCGCTTACGTTCCTGGGACTCGGTGTGTCCAGCGGCACGATCGAGACCCCGTCGCTGCTCCTGCTGTTCGTCGGGGTCGCCGTCGCCGTCTGCGCCTGGATCCTGCCCGGCGTGTCCGGGGCGTTCCTGCTGCTGCTGGTGGGCCTGTATCCGGCCGTGCTCGCCGCGGTCGACCAGCGAGACCTGGCGGCCATCGTCGTGATGGCGCTGGGTGCGCTGGTGGGGCTCGCGGCGTTCTCCACGCTGCTGCACTGGTTGCTCGAGCGGGCCCACGACGTCGTGCTGGCCGCGATGCTCGGACTCATGCTGGGCAGTACGCGGGTCCTGTGGCCGTGGCCGTCGACCGACGGGATGGGCGACCCGGCGCTGGGTCTGCCGGAGGTGGGCACCGCGCCCCTGGCGATCGCGCTGGTGTGCGGGGCGTTCGCCGCGGTGTGGGTGGTGGGTCTCGTCGCCGACCAGCTGGGCACCCGTAGTCGGGCACCGGTCGCCTGACCGACGGCATCACGGGGCCAACGACGCGTCGCCGGTACGCGGTGGGCGGCGCTCAGGCGGGCAGGCGACCCTGCACGACCGCGCTTCGCCAGCGGGCGACCGCGCCCCGCAGGTCGTCGAGCGTCGGCACCAGCGCGGCGCGCAGCCAGCCCGCACCGGAGGGGCCGAAGGAACGCCCGGGGGTGACCACGATGCGTTCGTCGAGCAGCGCGTGCGCGTACGCCACGTCGTCGCCCCCCGGCGCGCGGAACCACACGTAGAACGTGGCCTCGGAGCCGGACACCTCGACGTCGACGTCGTCGAAGAGGTCGAGCAGCACGTCGCGCTTGGCGGCGAAGACCGCGCGGCGTTCGTCGACGTGGTCCTGGTCGTTCCACGCGGCGATCGCCGCTGCCTGCACGAAGTCCTGGGAGGCGGTGCCGAGGTTGACGCGCAGTCGGCGCAGCAGGGCGATGAGGTCGGGGTCGCCGATGATCGCCCCGGAGCGGTAGCCGGTCATCCCGGAACGCTTCGACAGGGACACGATCGCCAGGACGCCGGTCAGGTCGCCGTCACAGGCCTCCAGCACGCCCGGGGCCGGTTCGTCGAACCACAGCTCCTGGTAGCACTCGTCCGACGCCAGCACGAGTCCGTGCTGGCGGGCGAGCGCCACCTGGGTGCGCAGGTGCTCGACGTCGACCACCGAACCGGTCGGGTTGTGCGGATGGTTGATCCAGGCCAGCGCGGCACGATCGAGCCGTGTGGCCTCGATCGTCGCGAGGTCGAGGCGCCAGCCGGTCTCGGGCCGCAGTGCCACCGGGTCGGACACGCCCCCGGCGAACTGGGCGCCCCGTTCGTAGACCGGGTAGCCCGGCTCACCCCACAGCACGTGGCGGCGCGCTCCGCCGGCATCGATGAGCGCCAGGGGCAGGTGGAAGATCGCCTCCTTGCTGCCCGATGACGGCAGCACGTGGATGTCCGGGTCCACGTCCACGCCGTGCCGACGGCGCATCCAGCCCGCGACGGCCTCGCGCAGGGCCGGTTGGCCCGGCGTCGTCGGGTAGCGCTGCACCGGTGTGACCGCGTCGACCAGCGCCCGACGGATGAACTCGGGCGTCGGTTCGAACGGATCGCCGATCGACAGGTCGGTCCAGGGTCCGTCCGGGTCGCGAAGGCGTGCACGCGCCGTCGTGTCGGTGAAGTACTCGGTCAGTCCGGTGAGCACCGGGTTGACGGGAAGGGCCGGCTGCATGGTGGTCCGCTCGACGTCGTCGGTTCCGTTGGGCGCGACAGTAGGCTGTGGTGGCCCCGTCGAGCATCCCGCGTCGCAGGTGGTCCCCACGGTGTCATCCCGTCCCGCCCACCTCGACGTCCCCGCACTCGAGGCCCTGACCGACCCCCAGCGGGTCGGTGTGGTGGGGTGCGGACTCATCGGTGGATCGATCGTGCTGCGTTGCCGGGACGTGGGACTGCCCGTCGTCGCACTGGACACCGACGCGGACGTCGCGGCGTCCGTTCGCGCCCGCGGGATCACCGTCGTCGATGACCTCGCCGACCTGGTCGCCGACTGTGACCTCATCGTCGTCGCGGTGTCCCCGGAACGTGTCGCGTCGGTGTGGCAGCAGATCGTCGCCCTGCGGCGCGAGGGCGACACGCGCCTGCTGGTCGTCGACGTGTCGTCCACGAAGTCGCCGGTGGTGGCTGGGGTCGAGGCAGGAGCAGCCGGGTGGACGTCGCCGTCGGCCTGCCTGATGCTCTCCCACCCCATGGCCGGGCGGGAACAGGCCGGATGGCCTGCCGCGCTGCCCGACCTGTTCGCCGATGCGGCCTGGATCCTGTGTCCACACGCCGACGTGCGTGCGGACGAACTGGCCCGCATGCTGCGGTTCATCGCCCGGATGGGTGCCCGGGGGTGCGCCATGCCCGCGGAGCGTCACGACCGCTTCGCGGCGCTGGTCAGTCACCTGCCGCACCTGCTCGCGTTCGCCTACCGGCACCTGCTCGAGGAGGTCGATCCGGCGGGGGCCTGGTGGCGGTTCTCCGGGGGGTCGCTCGCCGACGTGCTGCGCGTGTCGGACTCCGACCCGGCCCTCTGGCGCGAGATCCTGCGCGGTAACGACGACGAACTCGCTCGCGCTGCCGAACAGCTCACGGCCCGGATGCAGGCCCGCTGGCAGGCCGTCGATGCTCCGTCAGGTGTGCCCGGAGGAAACGGCGGATCACCGGCGGCAGCGATCCGTCTGGTGGTCGACGTGCAGGCCGCGCTCGGCAGCTGTGCACACGAACTTGCCAGCTCCGGACTCGACGGGCTCGAGGTGGTCGATGCTCGCATCGCCGCCGGGCGGCTCGAGATCGACCTCGACCGGCGGACCCACGGGGCCGTCGCGAGCCGGTTCACCCCTCCCGACGAGCACTGACGTCCCGGGCCCGGGCCCGTCGGGTCAGCGGATGGCGTAGAAGAATCCGTCACGGGATCCGACCCAGATGCGCTCGTCCCACACGGCCGGGGTCGACTCGATGCAGCCCGGCAGGCCGAGTCGCCACGTCTCCGACGGCACGGCCGGGTCGGTCAGGTCGTAGGCACGCAGGTGCGGGACCATGCACGTCGCGACCAGCAGCTGGTGGGTGCCGTCGTGTTCGACGACGACCGGCGACGACCAGGCATGCCAGCCGATGTCGTCGCGGAAGGTCACGGTGCCGTCGGTCGTGTCGACCACGAGCAGTTCGCCCGGGTGGGTCGCGACGTAGAGGTACCCGTCGTGCAGCGCCGGGGTGGCCCACGCGCCCCCGTCGTCGTTGGGCTGTCGGGGCGGGATGTCGACACTCCACACGATCGGGTCGTCCGGCCGGTCGAGGTCGAGCCGGACCAGCTGACCGACCTCCACCGATCGGCCGAGGAATCGCTGGAGCTCGATCGCGACGTACAGGTCGCCGTCCTGCGGGTCGATGACGATCGACGCGTCGATGTCGTCGCCGAGCCACACGTCGTACAGCACGTCCAGCTCGCCTGCGCGCAGCGCCGACAGGGACAGCACGAGCAGTCGTCCCCCGGAGTTCGCGAAGGCCACGCGGTCGCGTGCGACGTCGATCGCGACGCTGTTCTCGATCGAGACGTCGCGGTCACCAACGGCCCGGAACAACTCGTCGTCGAAGCCCGGGACCTCGATGAGCACCTCCGGGTCGAGGGTGACCAACCCGTCGGCGTCGTAGCCGCGGTTGAGCTGGACGGCCCGGAACCAGGAGTCCTCGCCGCCCATGTACATCACGTCGTCGACCACGGCAGGACTGCCGTCCCAGTCGTCGTTCCACACCCCCCGGGGATGGCGCGACAGCCTCCACACCTCCTCGACGGGTTCGCGGTCGAGGGCCAGCGCCCGCAGGTGGCCGTCGCGGGACCCGATGTAGAAGAGCGGGTACCCGTCGGGGTCGAGTGCGCCGGTCCCCTTGATCTGGAAGTCCGTGCGGAACGGGGTCCGTAGGGACACCCCGGTGTCGCCGTCGAGGAAGTACACGTACCCGTCGAACCCGCCGAAGATCACCTCGGTGACCCCGTCGCCGCGTGGGCGGACGATCGGCTGGCCCGTCCAGCCCGTCCCACACCACTCGCGGTCCTCACGAATGGTGATCGGCTCGCCGTGCTCGTCGATGTCCTCGCGGGTCATCGCCTCGGTGATGCACATCGGGGCGTCGGGAAACCGCCATGCGATCTCGGGCTCGGCGGGCAGCGGGCCGAGTCCGTGGAAGGTGTGGGTCAGGTTGCCCCGGAACCGCAACAGACCGTCGACCCCGTCGCCCCACGTGGGTCCCGCGGCCCCGGCCCCCTCGACGCCGTCGGGTGCCGGGGCGTCCGAGTCCGGTTCGTCGGCGGGTGTCGGCTCCCCGCCGTGCCCGTCGACCGCCTGGCCGAGGTCTGCGTCGGCGGCGGGAGCGGCGGCCACGACGAGTCCTGCGTGCAGGGCGACACCCGTGAGGGCGACGACCGCGGTGAGGACCAGACGAGGGGTTTCGCGCATCGGGGGATGATACGGGTCAGCAGACCGCCACAGGGGTGCGTGGCGACGCGGCGGACCGTGCCGGACGACGAGGGTGCGAGGCTACGCTCGCGAGTCGATGGACGAGATGACCGACACCACCGATCCGGCGGCCCTGCGCACCATCCTGGTGCGCTGCTCCAGCCGGGACCGCCCGGGGATCACCACGGGCCTGCTCGGCGTGCTCTCCCGTGCCGGTGCCCAGCTCTACGACATCGAACAGGTCGTGGTCCGCGACCGGCTCACGCTCGATCTGCTCATCGGCGTGGAGACCGGTGACGACGTGCTCAAGGAGCTGCTCTACCACGGGTGGGAGCACGGGCTGCAGCTCGACTTCGAGGTCGTCGAACCGACGGCCGAGACCAACGGGGTGACGCGCTCGGTCGTGACCGTCATCGGACAGACGCTCACACCGGCGGCCCTCGCGTCGACGACCGCCGCGATTGCTGACGGCGGTGGAAACATCGACCGGATCGTGCGTCTGTCGCGCTACCCGGTGGTGTCGTACGAGTTCGTCATCGCCGGCGGAGACATCGACGGCATGCGGTCTCGGCTGATCGACGTGGCCTCGGAGCATCGCATCGACGTCGCGATCCAGCGGGCGAGTCTCGAACGTCGCGCCAAGCGCCTCGTGGTGCTCGACGTCGACTCGACGCTCATCCAGGACGAGGTCATCGACCTGCTGGGCGAGGAGGCGGGGTGCCTCGACGAGATCGCCCGGGTGACCCAGCAGGCGATGGACGGCGAGCTCGACTTCGAGGCAGCCCTGCGTGCGCGTGTCCGGTTGCTCGCCGGCATCTCGGTGGAGGCCATCGAACGCGTCGCAGACCGCATCCGACTCACCCCCGGCGCGCGCACGTTCGTGCGCACGCTGCGTCGACTCGGCTACACGGTCGCGATCGTGTCCGGTGGGTTCTCCGTGTTCACGGACCGACTCGCCGCACAGCTGTGCATCGACCACTCTGCGGCCAACCACCTCGAGATCGTCGACGGCCGTCTCACGGGCGAGATCGTCGGCGAGGTGGTCGACCGCGCCGGCAAGGCCGCGGTGCTGCGCCGCATCGCAGAGGCCGAGAACGTCCCGTTGTCGCAGACGGTGGCCGTCGGCGACGGGGCCAACGATCTCGACATGCTCGCGATCGCCGGGTTGGGCATCGCGTTCAACGCGAAGCCGATCGTGCGTGAACAGGCCGACACGGCACTGTCGGTCCCGTACCTCGACGCCATACTGTTCCTGCTCGGTATCCGGCGTGACGAGATCGAGGCGGCGGACGCCGCAGATCCGGACCTCGAACTCGAGGGGCTGGTCCCGGTCCCCGGCACGCCACCGGTCTGACGTGCACCCGTGATCGACCCCGAGGAGTTCCCGTGCCACGCGTGACCGTCCACCACCTCACCGCACCCGCGTGTCTGCCCCTCATCGAGGAGTTCGGGCTTCGCACCAGGGCGGACCTGTCCGGTCTGCTCGGACCGCTCGAGGACCTCGACCGTGCGGCACCCGGCACGTATGCGAACGGGCGTCGCGTGTCGGGCTGGATGTCGCTGGACCACGGGCGCACGGTCGTGGACACGTTCGGTGTCGGGCTCGTGAGCTGGACGGTCGATCCGGCCAGGACGCTCGCGGCCCCCGCGAGCGCCCGGGACGGTGACCTCGCGGCCTACTGGGAGCAGGCGCGTCCGCTGTCCGACTGGCTCGACGACTCGTTCGTGCCCGACGACCTCGAGGTGCACCAGAACGTCGGCGTGCGGGCCAAGCACCTGCGCATCCACGCGCCGTTGTGCACCGACGAACACCTGGGCGACCACGCGCCGCTGATCGCCGCGGTCGCGGACCAGGACCGACTGTCCGCCAAGGCGCTCATGCACCTGGCGCTCATCGCCTCGGACGGGGACCTGGAGTCGGCGGACTTCCTCGCCGCGTGTGCGTTCGCGTGGCGCGACGAGCCCGACGATCCGTCGCTGTCGCGAGAACTGGCGGAGACCGATCCCGACCGGGTGGCGGCTGCCGTGCTGGCCGAGAACGCGGCGCTGGCGCCTGAGGCGGTCGCGCGACTGCGTGCCGCGCTCGAGGAGACCCGGGAGATGGCCCTGCAGGAGGGGATCGATCCGGGACAGGCGATCTTCCAGCGAAGTGGAGCGATCCTCGAGTCGCTCGACCGTGGGCGCTGAGCGGCAGGCCGTGCGTCGACGTATGTTCGTTCAGAGGCTGACGACGTTGAGGTGGTTCACGCGTGGCTCGTCGAGATCTGGATCGTCGTCGAGTTCGAACCGGACCCGCTGACCGATGCGGAGCAGTTGCAGGCCGGACGCCCGAAACGCCTCGGCGTCGAACGACCGTTCGCGCAGGTCGTCTCCGAGCAGGGAACCGTGCAGCGTGTCGGACGAGAACGTCCGGATCGTGCCCTGCGGCATGGGGCCGCCTCCTCGCGTGATCGTCGACGGGTTGGCAGGATAGCCAGGACCACGGAGGAACCCATGAGCACCGAGGGCACCAGCGGCAGCAGGGACGACGGCGAGCGGCGACCGGACGCGCCGGGCAGCAGTTCCGGGCCCACGCGGGACGTCGCCCCGTCCCGCCGCGGCTCGAAGGGAGGCGGGACGGACGCGACGCCATCGCCGTCGGACGCGTCAGGGGCGTCGGGTTCGTCGGGCAGACCGTCGCCTGCCGCGTCCGGAGCGGCGTCCGGTCGGGACTCCTCGAGCGAGTCGTCGGCATCCGCGACGACCGTGCGGCCCCGCGTTCCCCTGACCCAGCAGATCGGGCGGGCGGTGGTGTTCCTGCTCGCGGTGCTGTTCGGCGTGTTCGCGGTCGCCAACAGTCAGAGCGTCGACTTCTCCTGGATCTTCGGGGGCACCGAGGTCCAGAGCGCGCCGGACGGCTCCCGGGTCGGGGGCGGCGTGCCCCTCATCCTGCTGATGGTGGGGTCGGCGCTGGTGGGTGCGGGCATCACCGGGTTCGCCACGTGGCAGGCGGGCCGTGCCCGTCGCCGTGCCGAGGCCGTTCGTCCCACGCACTGACCTGTTCGCGGATCGCGTCGAGCAGCACGCTCGTGGCCAGCCCGACGGTCGCGGCGTCGAGCGCCACGAGGTCGTCGACCACGTCCACGTCGTCGTGGAGGCCGTTGACGTGCACCGTCGCCACGCGCAGACCGGCGTCGCGCGCCGCTGCAGCGTTGAGATCGCCCGACCTCGGCCCGTAGTCCGCCGTGAGACACCCGCCGGGCCGCCGCAGGAGTCCACCGGTCCCGCCGCGTCTCGTCGGCGCGATGACCACCTCGGCGTCGGGTCGGAGCAGGGCCTGCACGTCGATCGGGGTGAGTCCCGGTAGGTCGGCGGCGATCACCGCGACGTCGCGGTGCGCGACGGACGCGGTCGCACCGGCGACGGCCTCGACCAGTCCGCCACGACTCGTCGGGTCCTCGATGGCGTCGAGGCCCTGTGATCGGGCCAGGGCGCAGGCCTCGGGGCCCTGGGCGGCGACGACCACGTCGCCCACTGGCCCCCGGGTGACCGCCCGGACGACGTCGGTGAACATGGCCTCGACCAGCGCTCGCCGCAGGTGTGGGTCGAGGACCGGTGCGAGGCGGGTCTTGCCCTCGGACGGGTTGCGCAGGGGGAGGATCACGGTCGGAGGCATCGGTGTCAGACTAACGAGGGCCGGCGGTAGGGTCGCAGGCCAGCAGGAGGTCGCGTGTGGGCAGGGTCGCCGTGATGGGTGCCGGTTCGTGGGGCACCGCGTTCTCCCAGATGTGTGTCGACGCGGGACGTCGCACGACCCTGTGGTGCCGCCGTGAGGCGGTCGCCCGGGAGATCGCGGCCGACCGTCGCAACGGTGCGTACCTGCCCGACGTGATCCTGCCCGACGCCCTCGACGTGACCGCAGACCCCGAACAGGCGCTGGCCGGGGCCGACGTCGTGGTGCTGGCCATCCCGTCGACCGGCGTCGACGACCAGCTTGGTGCCTGGGGGCACCTGATCCACCGGGACGCGACACTCGTCAGTCTGGTCAAGGGTGTCGACGTCGACACGCTGCGTTTCGGCAGCCAGGTCGTGACCGAGTGCCTCGACAGCGACCCCGACCGGGTCGTGGTCGTCAGCGGTCCGAACCTCGCGGGCGAGTGTGCTCGGCGCCTGCCGGCCGCGACCGTGGCCGCCGGATCCGACCCGCAACGTGTCGCCGCGGTCCAGGCGGCCGTGATGGCCCCGTACTTCCGCGTGTACACCAACGACGACCGTACGGGGGTGGAGGTCGCGGGCGCCGTCAAGAACGTGATCGCCCTCGCGGCCGGGATGGCCCACGGGATGGGCTTCGGCGACAACACGATGGCTGCGGTGATCACGCGCGGCCTCGCGGAGATGACCAGGCTGGGCGTCGCGCTCGGGGGACGACCGCTGACGTTCTCGGGCCTGGCCGGGGTGGGGGACCTGGTGGTCACGTGCACGTCGAGCCAGTCACGCAACCGCACCGTGGGCGAACGCCTCGGACGTGGCGAACGCATCGACGACATCGTCGCGTCCATGAACATGGTCGCCGAGGGGGTGCGCTCGTCACGGGCACTGGTCGAACTGGCGCGTGCGCGTGAGGTCGACATGCCCATCGCCGAGGGCGTCGTCGCCGTGTGCCACCTGGGACACGATCCCAGGGAACTGGCCGAGGCGCTGCTCGCGCGCGACGCGAAGCCAGAGATCTACGGGATGGACGTGTGAGTGCCCTGTCCGCGCGTCGGCCGGGACTCGTCGTGGTGCTCGACGGACCGTCCGGTGTCGGGACGTCGACGACGCTCGCCGCCCTGCAGAAGGCCTGGCCGCGGGTGCGCACCGAGCCGCTGCTCGACGTCGGGCTCGACCAGACCCTCACCGCGTTCGGACCGCAGCTCGATCGGTGGTGGGACCTGCTCACGCCGGTCACCGGTCCCCACGGGTCGTCGCGCGTGCACTGGGGTCCCCTGGGTCGCGAGCTCGTCGGCGCGATGCACCGGGTCGCGGCCACGTGGGCGACGTCGGGTTGGGACGTGGCCCTCGACCACCTGCTCCTCGACCGGACCACGGTGAGCGACCTGCGCTCGACCCTTGCAGGCCTGCCTGTCCTACACGTCGGGCTCACCTGCAACGCAGAGGTGTTGGAGGAGCGCGGTGCCGACGAGTTCGGCGAACCGCGCCCGGGCGTGCTGTGGCAGCTCGACGTGTTCGACGGCATCACCGACCGGGACATGATCATCGACAACACGGAACTCGAAGTCGACGGGGTGGTGGACATGATCCTTCGGGCCGTGGCGATGCGTCTGCCGCTGACGGACCGATGACCCTTCGGACCGGTTGTCGGCGCCATTAGGATCATGGAGATGCAGGGGAGGCACTCATGGTGAAGCGGGAGTTCTACGGGCACGACACCCAGGAGCGTGGCAACGTGCGCGCGTACTCCAGGGCGGTGGTGGTGGAGGGAGGTCGCACCGCCTACCTGGCAGGGGTGACGAGCAAGGGACCCGACGGCGAGCCGGTGACCGACAGTGCGGAAGCGGCCGCACGGGCGGTGCTCGACCGGCTCGGCGAAACCGTCGAGCTGGCCGGGGGATCGCTCGCCGACATCGTCACGATGACGGTGTTCATCACGGACCCACGGTATGGAGACGACTTCGTTCGCGTCCGCGGCGAGTACTTCGAGGAGGGTCGCTATCCGGCGAGCGCCCTCGTCACGTGTACTGCGCTCGCTCGGCCGGGGTTGATGATGGAGATCCAGGCGATTGCAGTGCTCGACGGTGAGCGGTCGTGAGAGGACGTGGTCGAGAGAGGGTGGAACAGTGAGGGGAGACGCGTCCCAGACGATGCAGGCTGCCGTGATCCATCCCGACGCAGACGTACCCGTCGTCGAGACCGTCCCCGTGCCACGGCCTGGTGACGGGCAGGTTGCGCTCGAGGTGCACGCGGTCGCCCTCAATCCGGTGGATCGACGCGTGGCGTCGGGTACACACCCGACCATCCGACCACAGCGTCCCTATGTCGTCGGTTTCGAAGGGGTCGGCCGCGTGCTGGACGACGGTGCGCCCCGGCGGGTCTGGTGGCTCGGAGGCCACGGGACGCTGGCGCAGCGTGCCGTGGCCGATGCCGACAAGCTGATCGAGGTTCCCGACGGGCTGAGCGACGACCTGGCTGCAGCGATCGGCATCGCGGGCATGGCCGCATGGCTGTGTCTGGTGTACCGAGGCGGCATGGCCGCGGGTGACCACGTGCTGGTGCTCGGCGCCTCCGGGGCGGTGGGCCGCATCACCGTCCAGCTCGCACGGATCCTCGGTGCCTCGAGCGTCACCGCAGTCGCCCGATCGGCAGGTGAGGATCTGCTGGAACTGGGCGCCGACAATGTCGTCGCCATCCCCGACGACGACCTCGAAGGAACGTTGCGGGGCATACGGCCCGAGGGCTACGACCTGGTGATCGATCCGCTCTTCGGACCGCCCGGCGAGGCCGCCGTGGAGGCTGCGGCGATCAACGGGCGCATCGTCGTCATGGGCCGAGCAGCAGGAGGTTCCATCCGGCTGAACGCAACCGTGTTCGAACGTGGGTTGACCATCGTCGGTCATCGCAACTCAGCCACAGCACACGAGCCTCGCCGCGACGCCTACACCTCGGTTGCCGAGCACGCCGCCGCAGGACGGCTCCGGATCGACCGTGAGGTCTTCGACCTCGATGGCGTGGGGGAGGCGTGGACGAAGCTCGCAGGCGGGGTGCGCCGAAAGCTCGTTGTCACCCTTCCCCCGGTGTAGCTCCCACGGAGATGGTTGCGCCGCCGTCGGCGTGGTCGACACGAGCCTTCCGGCGGTCGCGATGGCCCTGTCGCTGACGGACCGATGACCCTTCGGGCCGGTGGTCGGGCACGACACGGACACTAGGATCGGTCGTCACCGCGATCCATGGAACGCGACCCGCGGACCGCGGCCCATGACGTCGCCTCGCACGTGACAGGAGTCGCCCCATCGGACCCTCGGCCGTCAGTACGATCCACGAATCGGACACCGGGCGCCGCCGGGTCGTCGTGCTGTACGGAGGCCGGTCCAGCGAACACTCGATCTCCTGCCTGTCGGCCCGGTCCGTGCTGGCGGCCGTGGACCGCGACCGTTACGACGTGTTTCCGATCGGGATCACCCGGGCGGGGCGCTGGACGCTGACCGACGGGGTGATCGCCGCGGGCGCCGACGCACTGCCGGTGGTGGCCGACGACGGTCCCACCGCGGCGCTGGTGGGTACGCGCCGAGGCCCGCTGCTCGTCGAACTCGACGACGACGGCGAACGTGTCGACGCGCACGGGGTCGTGGACGTCGTGTTCCCGGTGCTCCACGGCCCGTGGGGCGAGGACGGCACCGTGCAGGGCATGCTCGCGACCGTCGGGGTCCCGTTCGTGGGTGCGGACGTCACCGCGTCGTCGATCGGCATCGACAAGGCCGCGATGAAGGCCACGTTCGCCGCGAGTGGGCTCGAACAGACCGACTACCTCACGGTCCATCGCGCGGGATGGACCGAGGACCGCGCCTTCTGGGTCGCCGAGATCCGTGCGCGGCTCGACCCGCCGTGGTTCGTCAAGCCGACCCGACAGGGTTCGTCGATTGGCATCTCTCGCGTCGACGATCCTGCGGGGCTCGATGCCGCGCTGGCCGAGGCGTACGAACACGACGACGTGGCCGTCATCGAGGAGGGCGTCGTCGACGCCCGGGAGATCGAGGTCGGGATCCTCGGCGACGAACCCCCGCACGTGACCGCGCCGGGAGAGATCGTCCCGGCCGGAGACTTCTACGACTTCGACGCCAAGTACCAGGGGTCCTCGCGCCTGATCATCCCCGCCGAGATCGACCCCCACGTCGACCAGACGATCCGGGCACTCGCGGCGGATGCGTATCGAGCGATCGGCTGCCGCGGGCTCGCGCGGGTGGACTTCTTCCTCACCGCCGACGGTCAGGTGCTGCTCAACGAGATCAACACCATCCCCGGGTTCACCGAGATGTCGATGTTCCCGCGACTGTGGGCCGCCGAGGGACTCGACTACCCCGCACTGGTCGACCGACTGCTGGACGACGCGCTCGGCAACCCGTAGGTCCTGCCGATCCGGGATTCGGCTCGCCGGGCGTCAGCCTTCGGTGGTACGCACCGGGGGACGCTGGACCTTGCCTGCCTTGAGGCACGAGGTGCACACGTCGAGGCGAACCGTGCGCCCGTCGACGAACGCCTTCACCCGCTGGATGTTGGGGTTCCAGCGTCGCGAGGAACGGCGGTGCGAGTGCGAGACCTGCTTGCCGAACCACGGTTTCTTGTTGCACAGCGCACAGGTGGAAGCCATCGAACTGCCTTGTCGGAAGGGGCCGGTGTCGACCTCGTCGACTCGATCGGGGATCGAGCCGGATGGACACCGCGACCGCGTGGACGCAGGGCCGCGAGAACGTTGGACGAGAGGCTACCACCGGTCCCGCACCACCGCATGTCGCTGCCGCCGGTCGATGCGGTCGCACCACTAGTCTCGCCGAATGGTGACGACCAGGAGTCGAGGCGTGTCCCCCACGACACCTGCGCTCGAGGCAGGCCAGGTTCCGGCGTTGCTCGCCCGGATCCATGCCGCCCTGCAGTCGCACCGAGCGGAGATCGACGCGCTCAACGTCTTCCCGGTCCCGGACGGCGACACCGGGACGAACATGACGCTCACGCTGGCTGCGGGCCTGCAGGCGAGTGAGGCGACGGCACCGGACCGCAGCGGTGCCCGCGACGTGGTGCGGGCCACGATTCGTGCCGCCCGGGGAAATTCGGGCGTCGTGCTCAGCCAGGTCGTACGTGCGCTGGTCGAACCCCTGGACGACGACGTCGCGCTCGACGGCGCTGGCTACGCCGCGGCGCTCACCGCGGCGCGCGACCTCGCGTACGACGCGCTGGCCCAGCCAGTGGAGGGCACGATCCTCTCCGCGATCACCGCTGCCGCGGCGGAGGCCCAGCACGGCGCCGACGACGGGGATGACCTCGTGGAGGTGGCCAGGCGTGTGTGCGTGGCGACCCGCCGTGCCGTCGAACACACGCCCCACCAGCTCGACGTGCTGCGTGAGGCGGGGGTGGTCGACGCCGGGGCTCGCGGGTTCGAGGTCGTCGTGACCGCGATCCACGACCACCTTCGGGGAACCCGACCGCCGACGGACGGGTTCGGCGCCGACGCCCACGGACTCTCACCACCCCACGAGGCCTCGCCGTCCCACGCGCACGGCCACGCCGAGGTCGGCCACCACCGGCAGACGACGTTCACCCATCCGTACGAGGTCGAGTTCCTGCTCGACACCTCCGTGGCGGAGGTCGACCTCGACGTGCTGCGCCACGACCTGGAGGCCGTGGGCGACTCCGTCGCGGTGGTGTCCGCGGAGGGGCTCCTCAAGGTGCACGTGCACACCGACGACATCGGGGCCGCCCTGTCGGCCGGCCTGCGTCACGGGCAGCCGACCGACGTCGACGTGGTGCACTTCGAGACCCAGGTGGACGACCGGTCCCGTCGCCGGCACACGGGCCTGGTCGTCGTGATCGACGGTCCCGGGGCGGTCGCCCTCGCGCGCCTCCACCAGGCCACCGTGGTGGACACCGACGACGGGGCACTGCCCACGGTGTCCGCACTGCTCGACGCCGTCGGACGCACAACGTGCGACCACACGCTGCTGCTGCCGGGGACACCGGACGCGGTGGCTGCCGCGCGTGCCACCGTGGAGATTGCACGCACGGAGACCCGATCCACCGTGACGGTCGTGACCGCCGCCGACACGCCCCCGGCGGTGCTGGCCGCCGTCGCGGTGTTCGACCCGACCGGCGCCCCCGACGTGATGCTCGCGCGCATCGAGGCCGCCGTCACGGGCGTTCGTGGAGGCCAGGTCGTCGAGGCGGTGCGTGACGCGCAGACCGCGCTCGGGCCGGTGCGCACCGGCGATGCGCTGGCGGTCCTGGCGGACCGGACCGTGGTGTGCACCGACCACGACGAACTCGTGGCGCTCGATGCGCTGCTCGACGCCCTGCGGGTCGACGACGCGGAACTCGTGACCGTGCTCGTCGGTGTCGGCCCCACGCACACCGACGTCGAGGCGGTCCGTGACCGGATCCAGCGCACGGCTCCCCACGCCGACGTGGAGGTCGTCCTGGCAGGCCAACACCATGCTCGCTGGTGGATCGGGGTCGAGTGACCGTGCAGCTCGACGATCCCGTCACGGCGGTCACCGGCGTCGGTCCCGCCGTGGCCGGACACCTCGCGAGCGCCTTCCAGATCACTCGTGTGCGGGACCTGTTGGCGCACTACCCCCGGCGGTATCAGGACACGGGGGAGATCTCCGGGGCCGCCGACGTCGCGCCGGGTACGCCCGTGACGCTGGTCGGCGAGATCCTCGACTGGGAGGTGCGCAGGGTGCGGCGACGGGGAGGCGGGCGTCCGATGGACCTCGCGACGGCGAGCGTCCGCCAGTCCGCGGGCACCACCTTCACCGCGACCTTCTTCAACCAGCGGTGGCGCCCCGGTCAGCTCCCTGCGGGCACCGTCGCGGCATTCAGTGGCACCGCCGGGGAGTTCCGCGGCACCGTGCAGCTGCCGTCGCCCGACGTCACCGTGCTGGCGCCACCCGGCGCGGGCGTCGACGTCGACGAGGCAGCATCCCGGATCGATCGTCGCCTGGTCGCGCAGTACCCGGCCGTCGACGCGCTGGCGTCGCACCGGATCGCCGACCTCGTCCGGCGAGCGCTCGACGCACTCGACCCGATCGAGGACTGGCTCACGGACGACATCCGCCGCGACGAGGGACTCATCGACCTCGACACGGCGGTCCGGGCGATCCACCTGCCCGACGACGACCAGACCCTGCGTGACGCACGCCGACGCCTCGTGTTCGACGAGCTGTTCTCCCTACAGCTCGGCGTGCAGGCGAGACGGGCGCGGCTCGAGGCCGACGCCGTCGGCGTGATCAACGCACCCGTGTCCGACGGCCGTGCCGCCCAGCTGCTGCGGGCGCTGCCGTTCGACGCGACCGCGGCCCAGCTGCGCGCGTTCGGCGAGATCGGTTCCGACCTGTCGGCGACCCGCCCCATGCACCGCCTGCTGCAGGGAGACGTCGGGTCCGGCAAGACACTCGTGGCCGTCTGGTCGATGCTCTGTGCGGTCGACAACCGGCGTCAGGCAGCGCTCATGGTCCCCACGGAGGTCCTGGCCGAGCAGCACCACCGGACCCTGACCGATCTGTTGGCGCCCCTCGGGGTCAACGTGCTCGATGGCATCCGCGTGGACCTGCTGACCTCGTCGACACCCATGTCCGCCCGTCGGCGCATCCTCGGCGAGCTGCTCAGCGGCGACCTCGACCTCGTCGTGGGCACCCATGCCCTGCTGGAGGAGGGCGTGCGGTTCGCCGACCTCGGGGTGGTGGTGATCGACGAGCAGCACCGGTTCGGGGTCGCCCAGCGGGTGCGGCTCAAGGAGAAGGCTGCATCCCCCGGGTCGCAGGCGGTGCCCGACGTGCTCGTCATGACCGCGACCCCGATCCCCCGATCGCTCGCGATGACGGTGTACGGCGACCTCGACGTGACGGTGCTCGACGAACTTCCCGAGGGGCGCCAGCCGGTCGTGACCCAGCTCATCACGCAGGACCGTCCGGAACGCCGCAGTGCCCTCTACACGTTCATCCGGGAACAGGCGCACGAGGGTCTGGGCACCTACGTGGTGTGCCCGTTCGTCGATCCGTCGGACGAGATTCCGGGTGCGGCTGCGACGGTCGAACACGAACGCCTCGCGCGGGAGGTCTTCCCGGAACTGGAGGTGGAACTGGTCCACGGCCGGATGCGGCCGGCGGACAAGGACGCCGCCATGCAACGTTTCCGCTCCGGCGAGGCGCACGTGCTCGTCGCCACCACCGTGATCGAGGTCGGGGTGGACGTCCCCCACGCCACCATCATGGTGATCGAGGACGCCGAACGCTTCGGCATCAGCCAGCTGCACCAGCTGCGCGGGCGCGTCGGACGCGGCGCCGACCGTTCGTACTGCGTGCTGTTCGCCGGATGGCGGGGTGACCTGACCGAGGACGCCATCCAACGACTGCAGAGCGTCGAGGCCACCTCCGACGGGTTCGAGCTCGCCGAGGTCGACCTTCGGCAGCGAGGTGCGGGCCAGCTGTTCGGCCAGCGTCAGTCGGGCGTTCCCGACCTGCGCCTTGCCGATCTGCACCGCGACCGGCGCCTGCTCTCCTCGACCCGCGACCGCGCCCGGGCGATCGTCGCCGAGGACCCGGGTCTCGACGATCCGCGTCATCGCACCCTGCGCGACGAGATGCAGCGTCGCTTCGACGGGCTCGACGCACTCGAGGCCCTCGAGACCGGGTGAGCCGGCACCGGGCGATCGGTGCCCCGACGAGCGGCGTCCCCCCGCCCGTCGTAGCGTGCGACGACCCGTCGATCCGCACCGCCCGCCGACCTCGAGGACCTCTGTGAGTCTGCCCCCGCCGATGCCGCCCCGCCGCCCCGTGGACCTCGAACGTTCGGACGGCACGACCTCGACCGACCCGTGGTACTGGCTGCGCGACCGTGACGACCCGGCGGTGCTCGAACATCTGCGGGCCGAGAACGCCCACACCACCGCGGTGCTCGCGCCGCTCGAGGAGCTCACCGAACAGGTCTTCACCGAGATCCGCGGGCGCGTCGCCGAGGACGACGCGAGCGCTCCCGTGTTCGTGCCGCCGTTCGGCGACGCACCGCACGGCTGGGTGTACCACCGCCGCACGCTCGCCGGCGCCCAGTACGCGATCCATGCGCGGCGCGCCGCCCCCGACGGGGTCACCTCGGCAGGAGATCTGCCCGACGAACTGCGCCGTGCCGTCGACCCCCTGGCCCCACCCGACGACGAGGTCGTGCTGCTCGACGAGAACGAGGAGGCACGGGGCCACGACCACTTCGCACTGGGCGCGTTCGCCGTGAGCCCGGACCAGCACCTGGTGGCCGAGGCCGTCGACGTGACCGGCGACGAGGTGTACGCGATCCGCGTGCGAGACCTTCGAACCGGGCAGGTCGTGGACGAGTTCGTCCAGCGTGCCGCCACCTCGGTGGCATGGTTCGACGACGCAAGCGCCTTCCTCTACACGGTGCCCGACGACGCCCATCGTCCACACGAGGTGCGGCGCCACGTGATCGGTACCGGCGCCGACACCGACGTCATCGTGCACACCGAGCCCGACGAACGGTTCTGGCTGGGCCTGGGTCGGACCCGATCCGGACGGTGGATCGCGATCCAGGCGGGCAGTCGCGTCACCAGCGAGTGGCACCTCGCCGACGCCCGTGACGCGACCGCGACCCCACGACGGGTCGTGGAGAAGGTCGACGGGGTGGAGGTCGACCTCGACCACCACGACGACCACCTCTACCTGCTGCACAACGCCGATGGTGCCGTCGACTTCCAGTTGAGCGTCGCGGACGTGCACGACCCGGCACGCGCCGGCTGGCGAACGATGGTCCCGCACCGGCCGGGCGTCCGGCTCGAGGGTGTCGCGGTCTTCGAGGACCACCTGGTGATCGCCGAACGGACCGAGGCGACCACCAGGCTGCGGGTGCTCGCCCACGACGGCGGTGAGATCACGGCGTGGTCGTGCGACGACGACACGGGCACGATCGGACTGGGCCCCAACCCGGACTTCCGCGCCTCCACCCTGCGGGTCGTGCAGACGTCACTGACCCGCCCGGTCGAGGTGCTCGACGTCGACCTCGCCACGGGAGAGCGCACCCTCGTCAAGCGCCAGGACGTGCGCGGCGGGCACGACCCCGCCGACTACCAGACGTGGCGCGAGTGGGCGACGGCACCCGACGGCACCCGGATACCGATCAGCATCGTGCGCCGGGCCGACCTCGATCCCGAGGTGGCCCATCCATGCCTGCTGTACGGGTACGGCGCCTACGAGATCTCCATGGACGCGGCGTTCTCCATCGCACGGCTCAGCCTGCTCGACCGCGGCATGGTGTTCGCCATCGCGCACGTGCGCGGCGGGGGAGAGATGGGACGCGCCTGGTACGAGCAGGGGCGCCTGCGCGACAAGGGCAACACGTTCACCGACTTCATCGCGTGCGCCCAGCACCTGATCGAGCGAGGGATCACCGCCGCCGACCGCCTCGCGATGCGTGGTGGCTCGGCCGGCGGACTGCTCATCGGCGCGGTGCTCAACCTGCGCCCGGAGTCGTTCGCCGTCGCCGTCGCCGAGGTGCCGTTCGTCGACGTGCTCACGACGATGTCGGACCCGTCCATCCCCCTGACGGTCATCGAGTACGACGAGTGGGGAAATCCGTCGGATCCGGTGGACTGCGCGGCCATCCGCAGCTGGTCGCCCTACGACAACGTGGTCGAGGCCGTGCGGCCACCGGTGCTGGTCACCGCGGGACTCAACGACCCGCGTGTGCAGTACTGGGAACCGGTCAAGTGGGTCGCACGCCTGCGCGAGACGGCCCTCGATGCCTCGCCGGTCCTGCTGCGGTGCGAACTGGGCGCCGGGCACGGGGGACGGTCCGGGCGCTACGACGCCTGGCGAGACGAGGCCGAGGTGCTCGCCTTCGTGCTCGACCGCACGGGTGCGGTCGACTGATGCGCATCATCGCCGGCACGGCGCGGGGTCGTCGGCTGAGGGTCCCCGACGGGGCGGGCGTGCGGCCGACCGCGGATCGCGTCCGAGAGAGCCTGTTCTCCTCGTTGCAGCAGCGCGTGGCCGGTGCCGACGTGCTCGACCTGTACGCCGGGGCCGGAGGGCTGGGACTCGAGGCGGCGTCCCGTGGCGCCGAACGGGTCACGCTGGTGGAACGTGATCCGCGGGTGGCGGAGGTGCTGCGGGCCAACGTGGCGGTGGTCGGCGCGACCCAGGTACGCGTCGTCGTCCGCGACGTCGTGGCGCACCTGCAGCGCGACGCAGACCACGCGCACGACCTCGTGTTCATCGACCCGCCGTACGACACGTCCGGCGCGGACGTCGACCACCTCCTGCGCCTGCTGTGCGAGCACGGACTCCTGGCTCCTCAGGCCCACGTCGTGGTCGAACGCTGCCGTCGGAGTGAGGCCCCGAACTGGCCTGCCTGCCTGTCCGCACGACAGCCTCGACGCTACGGTGACACGATGCTGCACCGGGCGGACCACGTCGATCCGGACGCCGAGGCGGATCCGACCCGTGCGTCCACGGAGGTCCCCACATGACGGTCGTCGCGTGCCCCGGAAGCTTCGATCCGATCACGTTCGGGCATCTCGATGTCATCACCCGCGCCGCCCGCCGGTTCGACGAGGTGGTCGTGGCCGTCGTCGACAACCCGAACAAGCAGTCGACCTTCACCCTCGACGAGCGCCTGGCGATGGTGTCGGCGGAGGTCGCCGAACTCTCGTCCGTACGGGTGGTGTCGTTCCGTGGTCTGCTCGTGGACCTGTGTCGTCGTGAGGGCATCGACCTCGTGTGCAAGGGGGTGCGCGGCGTCGCCGACGTGGAGGCCGAACTGCAGATGGCCCGCATGAACCTGCAGATCGGTGACGTTGACACCGTGCTGCTGCCGGCCAACCCGGTACACGCCCACCTGTCGAGTTCGCTCGTCCGCGAGGTCGCGCGCCTCGGTGGCCCCCTGGACGAGCTGGTGCCCGAACGTGTCGCGGCGGCGCTGGGTGCACGGCTGGGGTCGGCGGCCACCGGCTGAGAGTGCGTGGGACTCGTCGCGGGCTCCTGGCACGTCGGTACGCTCGGTCACGATCGCAGGGCCACCGCATCGCAGGGCCACCGAATCGACGACCGGAACGGTGATGGCCGAATCCTCCAGCATCCCCCTCGACCTCGAGGCGAAGCTCTTCCAGCTTCAGCAGATCATCGACGAGGCAAAGACCGTGCCGCTGTCGTCGTCGGTCATGGTCAACCGCCCAGAGATCGACGGGCTCCTCGAGGACATGCGCACGGCCCTGCCAGACGAGCTGACGCAGGCCAGGTGGGTGATCCGCGAACGCGACGAGATCCTCGAACGCGCGCAGGCCGACTCCGACCGGCTCGTGTCCGACGCTCGCACGGAGAGCGACCGCCTCGTGTCCCAGCAGGAGGTCGTGCGCACTGCGGAGCGCGAGGCCGCCCGGATCGTCGAGGAGGCCCGCGAGCACGGACGACAGATCCGGCTCGAGGCAGAGGACTACGTCGACGCGAAGCTGGCCAACTTCGAGGTCGTGCTGACCAAGACGCTGACGGCGGTGGAGAAGGGTCGCGCGCGCCTGCGCGGACACCTCGACACCGATCAACTCTCCGAGGAGGACCTGACGGAGGCGTTCGCGGACTGACGCGAACCCCCTGCAGGTCCTCTCGTCCAGGGACGGGGTGTCAACGTGCGAGTCGTCGTCACCGACATCGTCGGTCGACCGGGTTCGACGCAGCCGCTCGACGAGCGCGTCCCCACGGTCGACTTCGGCGACGACTGGGGTCCGGCCGAGGGGATGCTGGACGACACGGTGGATCTCGACCTGCACCTCGACGCGGTCGTCGACGGGATCCTGGTGCGCGGAACGGTCTCGTTCGGAGTGACCCTCTCGTGCGCACGGTGCCTGAAGCCCCTGCCGACCCGCATCGATGCGCAGGTCACCGAACTGTTCGTCGATCCCACACGCGAGCACGACGACGAGGACGACGTCGAACCGGGGTACGAACTGCTCGACGGTCTCACGGCGATCGACCTGTCGACGCTCGTGCGTGACGCGCTGCTCATCGACCTGCCGATCCGGGTACTCTGTCGAGCCGCCTGCGCGGGCCTGTGCCCCGAGTGTGGTGCCGAGCTCGACGCAGGTGACTGTGGACACGGTGGCCAGGACGGCATCGACCCCCGCTGGGCCGCGCTCGCCGACCTCGACCTGCCACCCTCGGATCCGGCTGCGCGCCCGACCGACTGAACTCCCGCAAGGATCGACCATGGCCGTACCGAAGCGCAAGATGTCCCGTTCACGCACGCGCCACCGCAAGGCGCAGTGGCTGCGGGCGACGCCTCCGACCTACGCGACCTGTGCACGGTGCAAGGCCGCGATCCGTCCCCACACCGTGTGTGGCACCTGTGGCACCTATGCCGGGCGAACCGCTGTCGAGGTCAACTGACGGCGGGCCGGCCGACCGCGTCGTACGACCCGCGGCGGACCTCACGGCTCGCCTCGAGGTCACGTTCGATGACCTGGACCTGCTCGCGCAGGCACTCGTCCACCGTTCGTGGGCGTTTGAGCAGCGTCTCGATCACAACAACGAACGCCTCGAGTTCCTCGGTGACGCGGTGCTCGGTCTCGTGGTCACCGATCGCATCTACCGCGCGCACCCGGACGTCGCCGAGGGCCGCCTCGCGAAGCTGAGGGCCGCCGCCGTGCGGGCGGCGTCGCTCGCTGCCGTCGCCCGGGACCTCGAACTCGGGGACTTCGTGCTGCTGGGGCGTGGAGAGTCGGCGTCGGGCGGTGCCGACAAGGACTCGATCCTTGCCGACACCCTGGAGGCGGTGATCGGCGCCGTGTACCTGGACCGGGGCTTCGCCGGCGCGTTCGATCTCGTGGAACGGCTGTTCGCACCCTCCCTGGAGGCGCTCGCCCAGGTGGGCGCCGCCCTCGACTTCAAGACGAGCCTGCAGGAACTCGTGGCCACGATGCACGACGAACCGCCGGTCTACGACGTCGTCGGTGACGGCCCGGACCACGAGCGCACCTTCGAGGCGACCGTGTCCGTCCAGGGTGCCGTGGTGGGGCGGGGCCGTGGACCCAGCAAGAAGCGCGCCGAACAACAGGCCGCGCGACAGGCCTACATGGCGCTCGTCGAACCCTCGAGCGACGACGCCTGACCGGCGCACAGGACCCCATGGGCACCCCGCCGGACACGCCGGTGCAGCACGACCCGGGCGTCGACTAGCGTCGCCGATCACGACGCGGACAGGACTCATCGATGAGCGTGCTCGAACTGCCCGAGGTCGAGGTGCTGCGCAAGGACCTCGAGAAGGAGGTCGCGGGCAAGCGCATCAAGGACGTCGTCGTGGAGACGCCGGGCATCGTGCGCCCGTTCCATCGCAACCGTCCGGAACTGGTCAAGGCGCTCGAGGGCCGCAAGGTCGAACTGGTCCGTCGTCGCGGCCGGACGATCTTCCTCGACCTCGACGAGGGCGTCACCTGGATCATCGATCCGGGTCTTGACGGCTCCATGCACCGGGAGACCGCCACGCAGGAGGCCGTCGAGGGCACGCACCTGGCGGTCACGTTCACCATCGGCGGTGCGCTGCACCTGTCCGCGCCCGGCGAGGCGGCGACCGTTCGCACCGGCGTCGTGCCGACCGCCGAGGCCCTGGAGGCGGCCGGCATCTCACCCGACGCGCTCGACCCCCTCGACGACAACCCGCCCTGGATGGAGTTCGGCCGGTTCCTCGCCGAGGCCGACGGTCCCCTCAAGCTCGTGCTGATCGACCAGAACCGCATCCTGGGCCTCGGACCCGTGTACAGCGACGAGATCCTGTGGGAGGCCGGCCTGCGGCATGACCACCCGTCCTCGAAGCTGTCCACCCAGCAGGTGCGTCGTCTCTATCGGGCGATGCAGGAGGTCATCGTCGCCGCGATGAAGGCGGCGGGTCCGTCCCTCGACGAGGCCGACCTCGAGCCGGACGACGACGCGGAGCCGGCCGAGCACCTGCGCGTGTACGGTCGCGCAGGCCTGCCCTGTCACCGGTGCCGGCGCCCGATCTCGCGGACCCGCATCCGCAAGGGCGTCTACACCTTCCACTGCGATCAGTGCATGATCTGACCCCTTCGGAGCGCCCGTGTTCCTCAGGTCCCTGTCTCTTCGGGGCTTCAAGTCGTTCGCGGACCGGACCGTGCTCGACGTCGAGCCCGGCATCACCGTCATCGTCGGTCCCAACGGGTCGGGCAAGTCCAACGTCGTCGACGCGTTGGCCTGGGTGCTCGGCACCCACTCGGCCCGCAAGGTCCGGGGCGGCTCGATGGCCGACGTGGTGTTCGCGGGGTCACCCAACCGCAACCGCGCCAACCAGGCGCGGGTCGAGATCACCATCGACAACTCGGACGGCGTGCTGTCCGGAGGGGTCGGCACGGCGGCCAGTGCCGGCGAGTTCGGTGAGGTCCGGGTCGCGCGGGTCATCCACCACGACGGCGAGGCCCTCTACGAGATCAACGGTGAGGAGGTCCGGGCACTCGACGTGCAGGAGCTGCTCTCCGACACGGGACTCGGCCGCGAACTGCACACCGTCATCGGGCAGGGACAGCTCGACGAGATCCTCAACGCCCGCCCCGAGGAGCGCCGCCGCTACATCGAGGAGGCGGCTGGCATCCTCAAGCACCGCCGTCGGCGCGAACGCGCGCTTCGCAAGCTCGAGCAGGTCGACGAGCACGTGGAGAAGCTGCGCACCGTCCTGCGCGAACTCCGCCGCCAGTTGCGACCCCTGGAACGGCAGGCCGAGGCCGCCGATCGCCACGCCGCCCTGCAGTCCGAACTGCGCGACGTGCGGGTCCGCGCGGCCGCCGTCGAACTCGATCGTCTCACCCGCGCACTCGAGGCTGAGTCCCGGGGCACCAGCGACGTCGCACAGCGGCTCGAGGCCGCCGAGCAGCACGTCGTCGGCGCACGGGAACACCGCACGGAACTCGAGGAGCAGCTCTCGCGCGTCGGCACGGACCTCGAGGTCGCTGGCGACCGGGTGCACGCGTTCGCGTCGCTGACCGAGCGTGTGCGCGGGACCGCCGACCTCGTCGAGGCCCGACGTCGTCACCTCATCGAGTACGTCGAGGAGCCCCTGGCGGGACGTCCTCCCGCGCAGTTGCGTGAGGACGCCGCACGGGTCGACACGCAGCGCATCACGCTGACCGAGGAACTCGAACGTCGTCGCGCGGCGTTCGAGGAGCACCTCGCCCAGCGCCGGGCTGCCGAGGGTGCCCGGCGCGAGCACGAGCAGGTCGTGCAGGCGGAACGTCGCCGGCGCGCCGAGCAGCGCGAACGGGTCCTGCGGTGGGAGGGAGAGGTCTCCGCCCTGCGTGGCGCGATCGCCTCGGCGGAATCTGAACTGGGCCGGGTCACGTCGACGGTGCTGGGACTCGACACGCGCATCGCCGAGACCCGGCGCGAGGCCGAGACCGTCGAGAACGACATCCAGGAACTCGACGTCCTCGAGGTCGACCTCACGGCCGCACTCGAGGACGCAGAGGCCACCGTCGAGGATCTCGACACGCGCCATCGCGAACTGACCGACCAGGTCCGCGACCTCGACGCACGCCGGTCGTCGCAGGCCGCCCGTGGCGAGGCGCTGCGGGCCGCACTGGCCGAGTCGGATGCGGGGGTCGCCGCGCTGCTCGACGGGTTCGACCGCGTGCGCGGCCGCGTGGCCGACCACGTACGCGTCGATCCCGACGCAGCCAGTGCCGTCGCTGCGGTGCTCGGCACGCTCGCCGACGCGGTCGTCGTGCCGACGGGAGACGCCGCACGCGACGCGGTGGCGTGGCTGCGCGATGCACAGGCGGGGCGTGCCGTGGTCGTGTCGACCGAGCCCGAGGGCGAGCTGGCGGCGCCGGAGCGGGTCTCGGACCCGAGTGCCACCCCGTTGGCCGACCACGTCCACGCACTCGACGGCGCGCGTGACGCAGGACCCGTCGTCGCTGCGGTGCGTCGCTGGCTCGTCGGCGGGTACCTCGTGAAGGACTGGAAGACGGCCGTGCAGCTGCACCGCCAGTACCCCGCCTCCACGTTCGTCACGGCCAAGGGTGACGTCGCCGGACCGCAGGGCTACCGGGCGGGCGGTCCGGCGGAACGTTCGGTGGTCACCACCGCGGCTGCCGCCGAGACGGCCGAGGCCGAGGTCGCTCGCCTGGATCGGGAGCTCGCCCGGGCCACGGCACAGCGCGACACGCTCGCGGAGGAACTCGCCGAGGCGCGACGCGTGCTCGACGATGCGACCGACCGGATCAACGGGTCGGACGCACGGATCACCGGTGCCGCCGAACGGCTCGCGCGACTCCACAAGGAACTCCACGCGCTCACCAACCAGCGCGAGGTGGTCGCCGGCCAGCAGCAGGAACTCGAGCAGGTGCTCGAACGTGACCGTGCCAGCCTCTCCGAACTGCACGGGCGCGGGCCCGACGACGTCGACGTCCCCGACGACGAACCTGGGGACGACGCGGTTGCGCGGGAGCTCGACGCTGCCGTCGAGGCGGCCCGCGAACGTGAACTCGACGCACGCGTGGGGCTCGAACGCGTGACCGAACAGGTGCGCCACCTCGAGGTCCAGGCCGACACGATGCGTCGGGAGGCCGAGGAGGTCGAGGCAGCCCTGGCCGATGCCGCTCGGCGTCGCGAGGCGCGCAGGCGCGGCATCGATCGGTGTGGGCAGATCGCGCTGATCGTGCGGTCGACCCTCGAGGTGCTCGAACGCTCCAGCACCGAGGCCTCCGCGCAGCGCCAGCGTCTCACCGAGGACCTGTCGGACGTGCGCACGAGGCTCGCCGAGGCCCGCACCGCCGAGGACGCCGCGATCACCGAACGCGACACGTTGCGTGACGACCGGCACGCCACCGACCTGCGACGCGCCGATGCGCAGAACCAGCTCGACGCGCTGGAACGCCGCCTGCGCGACGATCTGTCCCTGACACCCGACGACGTGCGAACGGAGCATCCCGACGTCGCGGACCTGGATCTCCAGACCCTGTCCGAGCGTGAGGACGTGCTGGTGCGACGCATCGGCCTGCTCGGTCGGGTGAACCCGCTCGCGCTCGAGGAGTTCCGTTCACTCGAGGAGCGCCACTCGTTCCTGTCCGACCAGCTCGACGACCTGCGGCGAAGCCGGCGCGACCTCGAACAGGTCGTGGAGGCCGTCGACGACCGGATCCGCACGGTGTTCCAGGAGGCGTTCGACGACGTCGCCCGGGAGTTCGAGCTGACCTTCCAGACCGTGTTCCCCGGCGGTCACGGTCGCCTCGTGCTCACCGACTCCGACGACCTGCTCAGCGCCGGTGTGGACGTGGAGGCGCGACCCCCCGGCAAGCGGGTCACCCGCCTGTCGCTGCTGTCCGGCGGTGAGCGATCCCTGACGGTGCTCGCGTTCGTGTTCGCGATCTTCCGGGCGCGCCCCAGTCCGTTCTACGTGCTCGACGAGGTCGACGCGGCGCTCGACGACGTCAACCTGCAGCGCCTGCTCAAGGTCGTGCGCAGCTTCCGGGGACACGCGCAGATCATCATGGTGACCCACCAGAAGCGCACGATGGAGATCGCCGACGTGCTGTACGGCATCACCATGGGGCCCGACGGGGTCACGCGTGTCGTCGCCGAACGCCTCGACGACGTCGAGCCGGTGCCGGTGGCCGTCGGCGCCGAGTGACCCACGGCCCGCACGTCGACGGGCCCGTTCGCCCGATCGACGCCGCGGCGCGCATCGACGAACAGGAGTTGGTCCATGGAACCGGTCGTCATCGCGATCATCGTCGGGGTACTGGTGGTCGGTGTCGCGCTCGTCGCGTGGCGCCGGACGTCCGGGCGCGGTGGGGACGCCGCGACACCGGTCGCACCATCACATGGTGCGGACGCCGACCGGGACCGCGTTGCCGGCGACGGTGACTCCGGCGGTGACCCTGCAGCGACCGCCGTGGCCGAACCCGACGCGCCCGTCGAACCCGAGGCATCCGTCGACCCCCGGACGCGGATGGTAGAGCGCCTGGCGCGGACCCGCAACCAGCTCAGTGGATCCATCGGGCAGCTGTTCGGCCGCGGGGTCTCCGACGAGGCGTGGGAGGGACTCGAGGAGGCCCTGATCGCCGCTGATGTGGGGATCACCGCGTCGACGGAACTGGTCGAACAGGTGCGCACCCGCAGTCGCGCCGAGGGCGCCACGACCCGTGAGGCCGTCGAGGCGCTGCTGGCCGAGGAACTGCGTGCCGTGCTCGCCGGGGGCGATCGTGCGCTCGCCCGTGCGGAGGGTCGGCCCTCGGTGTGGCTCGTGACCGGCGTCAACGGTACCGGCAAGACCACCTCGATCGGCAAGCTCGCGGCCGTGGAGGCCCGTGAGGGCCGCACCGTCGTGCTCGCCGCCGCCGACACGTTCCGGGCCGCGGCGGGCGAACAGCTCGCCGTGTGGGGCGAGCGCACCGGCGCACGTGTCGTGCAGGGCGACGAGGGCGCCGACCCTGCGAGCGTCGCCTACGCGGCACACGATGCGGCGACGAGCGGCGACGCCGACGTGCTCATCGTCGACACCGCCGGGCGTCTGCACAACCGGCGGGAGCTGATGGACGAACTGGGCAAGGTCCGTCGCGTGCTCGTCTCGAAGGGTGGGGTCGACGAGACGCTGCTGGTGCTCGACGCGACGACCGGGCAGAACGGCATCGCCCAGGCCCGCGCGTTCCTCGACGCCGTGGAGGTGACCGGCATCGTGCTCACCAAGCTCGACGGATCGTCGCGTGGCGGGATCGTCATCGCGGTCCAGCGTGAACTCGGGATCCCCGTGCGGTTCGTCGGGCTCGGCGAACAGATCGACGATCTCGCACCGTTCGACCCGGACCTGTTCGTGGAGGGCCTGCTCGCGCACTGAACACGCATCGTCGACGCGGACCGCAGCCGCCCTTCGCGGGGTCACCCCGATGAGGTCGACAGACCTCAACCGGGGCGAGGTGCAACGCGTCCTTCGTCCACACCCTCGGCTGCACGTGGGCTGCGGATCAGGGCTCGACCACGGAACTGGTCGAGTGTGAACTGCCGGTTGGCGATCGAGCGTGCGACGTCGGTGAGGCGACGATTGTGGCTGCGGGCATGACCACGCAGCAGGTGGAAGGCCTCGTCGACCGAGATGCCGTGGTGCTCGGCGAGCATGCCCTTGGCCTGTTCGATCACGAGGCGGCTGTCGAGCGCACCCTGCAGTTGCGCGGTGACGATCGCCGACCTGCGGAGGGCGCGCTGGTTGAGGATCGCGAGGGTGGTGATGCTGGTGAGAGCCCCGGCGAGGTGGAGGTCGGCCGCCGGGACCTCGCGGGGGCTGGCGATGAACACGTTGACTGCGCCGACTACGGTGTCGCGCAACCGCATGGGCAGGGAGAGCACCTGCTGGTAGCCGGCCTCGATGGCGACGGGGTCGAAGGTCGGCCAGTGGGAGAGCGCGGGATCATCGTTCAGCCTGGCCTCGACCGGGGCGCCGGTCAGGACGCAGTCGAACCATGGTCCCTCGTTGCGCAGCAACTTGAGCCGCTGCAGCTCGCACAGGCCTTCGCTGGTGCATGCCATGGAGTGCACAGCGTCGTGTTCGTCGACGA
>JBBDIX010000012.1:2405-5297 GCA_040880235.1 Nitriliruptoraceae bacterium | reverse complement strand
ATGACGCTGACGTCCGTCGCCTCGAACAGCTCCATGCACCGCTCGGCGAGGGTCCTGATCAACTCGGTCAGGTCGTCGTAGGCGAGTTGCTCCGCGAACTCGACGATCGTGCCGCTCAGCCAGCTGTCATGATTCTTCATCGGCCCGTCCCCTGGTGGTGATGCGACTCGCCCTGCACGGGGGGCCTCCCATGACACACGTTACACCGGCCATTCCATCAATCCAGGGCCACAAGGCTTCAGTTGCACGGCAACGTGCCCTGTGGCGTCAGCTGCGCGGTTCCGCCACGACCGCTCTACCCGCCGAGGTGCGATCGTTGGGGTGGGACCTCTGGCTCTGGTCCGCAGCGTCGCCGGATGAACCATGGTGTCGGGCCGCCGACGTTGCATCGCGGTCCCGGCAGGGGATGGTGTGAGCGCGACGGGTACGACGATCCGAGCCTCGGTCGAGGCGCAGTACGTTGCCGTGACCGTGGTCGGCCTGGCGGGAGCCCCATGGGCTCGGGTGCTCGAGGGGGCTGGCCACGAGGTCTCGTTGGAGCCGTGGATCGCGTACGCACGGCTGGAGTCGAGCCGGTTGCTCGTGCTCGCACCGGCGACGCCAGAGCCCGAGGCCTGGGACGTGGTCCGGCACCTGCGTCAGCGGTCGTCGATCCCGGTGCTCGCGCTCGTGGCCGGACTGACCGACGATGCTCGATGGCATCTCATCGGCGCCGGGGCTGACGGCTACCTCGACAGCGCGAGTACGGACGAGAGCTTCCTGGCGGCCGTCGACGCCGTCCTGGCATTGGACCCGAACACGGTGCCGTCGGATCGTCTGGCTACCCGCCGTGCGAACACCCGGATGGTCTCATCCGTGTGACGTGAGAACCGTGTCCCGCTTCCTCGGCCGATCATCCGGGACCCGTCGAGGGGGTCGATACGCTCGGCGGCCCGTCACGACCGAGGATCCCTGCCCGTGTTCGACACGCTCAGTCAGAGGCTCGACACGGCCCTGGAGAAGGTCCGGGGCCGCGGACGACTCGATGAACGCACCGTCGACGCGACCCTCAAGGAGATCCGCCTCGCCCTGCTCGAGGCCGACGTCAACTTCCGCGTCGTGCGCGACATGGTCGACCGCCTGCGTGAGCAACTGGTGGGCGCCGAGGGATCGAAGTCACTCAACCCGTCCCAGCAGGTCGTCAAGGCCGTCTCCGACGAACTCGAACGTGCGCTCGGGGGGACCACCGAGTCGCTGCGACTCCAGGGACGCCCGGCGGTGATCATGCTCGCCGGACTGCAGGGAGCCGGCAAGACCACCGCCGCCGGCAAGCTGGCGGCGATGCTGAAGAGCAGGGGCCGCAACCCGATGCTGGTCGCCTGCGACCTGCAACGACCCGCCGCCGTCGAACAGCTCAAGGTCAACGCGAAGCGCGCGGGCGTCCACGTGTACGCACCAGAGACCTCCGGGGACCCGGTGCCTGTGGCCGAGGCGTCGATCGCCAAGGCCACCGAGACCGGGTGCGACGTCGTCATCGTCGACACCGCCGGACGCCTCGCGGTCGACGAGGTGTTGCTCGACGAGGCCCGCCGGATCCGCGAGGTGACCGCAGCGTCGACGACGCTGTTCGTGATCGACGCGATGATCGGGCAGGAGGCCGTCAACGTCGCTCGTGCGTTCCAGGACCAGGTCGGATTTGACGGGGTGATCCTGTCGAAGCTCGATGGTGACGCCCGGGGTGGTGCGGCGCTGTCCGTGCGTGAGGTCACCGGTGCGCCGATCCTGTTCGCGTCGGTGGGGGAGAAGCTCGAGGACTTCGAGGTCTTCCATCCCGACCGCATGGCGCAGCGCATCCTCGGCATGGGCGACGTCATGTCGCTCATCGAGAAGGCCGAGGCGACCTACACGCAGCAGGAGGCGGACCGCGCCGAACAGGCGATGCTCAGTGGCGACTTCACCCTCGAGGACTTCCTCGCCCAGATGCAGATGATCCGCCGGATGGGCCCGCTGCAGGGCCTCATGGGCATGATGCCGGGCATGGGCAGACAGATGCGCGACGTCGACATCGACGAGCGTCAGGTCTCCCACATGGAGGCGATCATCCAGTCGATGACCCCGGAGGAGCGGCGCAACCCGAAGCTGCTCAACGGGCGGCGCCGCAAGCGCATCGCAGCGGGCGCGGGGCGTTCGGTGCCGGAGATCAACCGGCTCGTGAAGCAGTTCGAACAGCTCCAGAAGGTCATGAAGAGCGCGGCGAAGATGGCGGGCCAGTCGGGGAACAAACCCACCGGGATGAAGGGTCAGGCTGCCCAGGCGGCGGCGCTGCGCAAGATGCAGGCCGACCTCGGTGGCGGGGGGGCGCAGCAGGGCCTCGGCGGGTTCCCGGGCCTCCAGCCGGGGCCGAAGGGTGGTCGCCGCTCCCGCTGAGGGGCCTGCGGCCGGCCACGTGACAGGTCGGGATCGTCCCCGGGAGCCCGTTCCGGTAGCCTCGCGTCAGCGCACGTGTCGGGCTCCCGCCCCTCCCGTGCCAGACCCCCTCGTCCTCCGCCACACCGCCACGCGCCACCACGCGACGTGTCCGTGCGGGTACGGGACGAACATCACCGGTGCGCACCGCGCCCGGCCAACCCGAGGAACCATCATGGCTGTCCGGCTTCGCCTTCGTCGTGAGGGCACGGTCAAGCGCCCTCACTACCGCGTCGTCGCGGCCGACTCGCGCTCCCCGCGGGACGGACGCTTCATCGAGATCATCGGCAACTACCACCCCCTCGAGGACCCGTCGGTGATCAACATCGACGCGGAACGTGCGCTGCACTGGCTGCGCCACGGTGCACTGCCGTCGTCCGCGGTGGAGAAGCTGCTGCGCATCACCGGCGTCTGGGAGGAGTTCCGCCCCGGCGACGCCCCGGCCCG
>JBBDIX010000012.1:0-2305 GCA_040880235.1 Nitriliruptoraceae bacterium | reverse complement strand
GACCGACACCGACGAACAGAAGGGTGACGCGTGAGGGCTGCCGACGTACTCGAGTTCATCGCGAAGCAGCTCGTCGACAACCCGGACGACGTGCGCGTGGAGATCGACGAGGACGGCCGTGAGACGGTCCTCGAGCTCTACGTCAACGGTGACGACCTGGGCAAGGTGATCGGCAAGCGCGGCCGTACGGCCAAGGCGCTGCGCACCGTCGTGCGGGCCGCAGGCTCGCTCGACGACCAGAACGTCAACGTCGAGATCATCGACTGAACAGGCTCGGACGGTGACCGCACGACGGGTGCTCATCGGGCGGATCGTCAAGCCCCACGGCATCCGCGGTGAGGTCGCCGTCGACGTGCTGAGCGATGTCGCGGGCCGATTCGACGCCGGGACTTCCGTGGACGTCGACGGTCGGCTCCGGCGCATCGACACCGTGCGTCCCCACCAGGGGCGCCTGCTCATCCGCTTCGACGGTGTCCCGGACCGCACTGCGGCCGAGGGCCTGCGCGGCGGGCGCATCGAGGCCGACGCAGCCGACGTGTCGGATCACGACCACTGGTTCGTCCACGAACTCATCGGCATGGACGTCGTCGGAGAACACGGCGAGGCGCTCGGCACGGTCACCAACTGGATCGAACTGCCAGACGCCGCGGCCTACGACCTGCTCGAGGTCGACGACGGCGGTCGCACCTGGCTGTTGCCGGCCGTCGAGGACTACGTGGTGGTCGACGACACGCGCGACCCGCACGTGCTACGACTGGTCGACCCCCCGGAGGGCCTCGTGGATCCCGCGGCGGCGGAGCAGTGAGCGGCGTCGGACCGCGCATCGACGTGCTGAGCCTGTTCCCCGACTGGTTCGACGGACCGCTTCGTGCGTCGCTGCTCGGGCGGGCAGTCGGCGACGGCACGCTCGACGTGCGGGTCCACGACCTGCGGGACTGGACCACCGACCGCCACCGCACCGTCGATGACACCCCCTACGGCGGGGGAGCCGGCATGGTGATGCGTGCCGACGTGATCGTCGACGCCGCTGAGGGCGTCTGGAACGACCCGCCGCCGAGTGCGCCCTGGCGGGCCGGTGGCGACCGTCCTCACACGGTCGTGCTCACGCCTCGGGGGCGGCCCTTCACCCAACAGATCGCGCACGAACTCGCCGCGATGGACCGGTTCGTCCTGATCTGTGGCCGCTACGAGGGGATCGACGAGCGTGCCCACGAGCTCGTCGCCACCGATGAGATCTCCATCGGCGACTACGTGCTGTTCGGCGGGGAGGTCGCCGCCGCGGTGATCATCGAGGCGGTCACGCGCCTGGTGCCCGGGGTCGTGGGCAACGACGAGTCGCCGCACGACGAGTCGTTCACCGACGGACTGCTCGAGTACCCGCACTACACCCGTCCCGCCGACGTGCGCGGACTCGGGGTGCCCGAGGTGCTCACGTCGGGTGACCACGGTGCCGTCGATCGGTGGCGGCGCGAGCAGGCCCTCGAACTGACGCGACGTCGCCGCCCGGACCTCCTCGATCCCTGACCGGGGTCCACGTCCGGTTCCGCCTGGGCCGCGTCGCCCCGGCCTGCCCCCGGCCGCCGGGTTGACCCACTGGCCGAGATGGCCGTATCCTCAGATCTCGTTCACGACGTCGGCCACCCACGCGGTGGCCGCGTGTTCATCGCGACACGGCGACTGCCGACGCCCTGCCCGTCCGACGCGTCCCTCGTCGGTCCGACCGCCGCGACCGTCCGACGTCAGCCCCTGCTCGACGACCGCACTGACACGGAAGCTCCCACCATGAACAAGCTCGACATGGTCGAGAAGGCCCAGCTCCGCGACGACATCCCGGACTTCCGTCCCGGGGACACCGTCAAGGTCCACGTGCGCGTGGTCGAGGGCACCCGCTCCCGCATCCAGGTCTACGAGGGTGTCGTCATCTCCCGACGGGGCGGCGGCAACCGTGAGACGTTCACCGTGCGCAAGATCAGCTTCGGGGTCGGCGTCGAGCGGACGTTCCCGGTGCACAGCCCCGTGATCGAGACGATCGAGGTCGCACGTCGCGGCCAGGTGCGTCGCGCCAAGCTCTACTACCTCCGTGACCGGGTCGGCAAGAAGGCTCGCATCAAGGAGCGTCGCGACGACCGGTGACGGTGGCATGACCGAGCCGTCCGACGGCACCTCCGCGGAGCGGGCCCGCCCGTCGTTCCTGCGGGAACTGCCGGTCCTGCTGCTCATCGCGCTCGTCGTCGCCTTCCTGCTGCGCACGTTCGTGCTGCAGGTGTTCTTCATCCCGTCGAGTTCGATGGAACCGACCCTGCAG
>JBBDIX010000011.1:0-45694 GCA_040880235.1 Nitriliruptoraceae bacterium | reverse complement strand
GCCACGTCCACACGTAGACGCGGTCAGAAGTCATCGTCGGGCTTCCGGGTGTGGGGCCGGACGCGATCGGGTAGCAGCGCGAGAAGCTGCCTGCCGGACGCGACCTGCCGGGCAAGGCCGTCCGCGTCGGTGGCGAACAGCGGCACGCCGAGAAGGACCAGCAGCTCGAGCGCGGTCCCGACCGCGACGGTCGGGTCGCCGCGTTCGACCCGGTAGAGCGTGTCGCGGGAGATTCCGGCGCGTTCTGCCAGGTCGGCAGCAGTACGGCGCTGCCTGCGCCGTTCGGACGCGACCAACTGCCCGACGACGCCGACCGCGTCGCGGGTCATGGGTGACAGCGTCTGCCTCACCAGCGACCCCTGTCCGATACAGCAGACGTTATCACACGTAACGTCTGCTGTATCGGATGCGTGGCGTCGCCTACCTGGTGGCGAGAACCGTCGATTGGCGGCCCGGAAACACGAAGACTGCGCAGAACCTGGCCAGATCTGAGCGTCGGCAACTCGACGGCCTTGCGGTTCCGCGACCAACCCACGAAAACGGGCTCCCAGAGGAGTCTGGGAGCCCGAGTTCGACAGTGGTCAGGGGCGGGGTCGAACCGCCGACACCACGATTTTCAGTCGTGTGCTCTACCAACTGAGCTACCTGACCGGGAAGCGGACCTGACGGGATTTGAACCCGCGACCTCCACCTTGACAGGGTGGCGAGCACTCCAAACTGCTCCACAGGTCCCTGTGGACGTTGCACGTGGGCCGCGCAGGACTCGAACCTGCAACCAGCGGATTAAAAGTCCGATGCTCTGCCAGTTGAGCTAGCGGCCCAGGCCTGGCGAGCGGCTTCACGAAGAGCGCGCGCGAAGGATAACCCGCGCCCGACGGTGCCGCCAACCGGGCCGCCGAAGCCTAGCGTGGTGCACCTCGACGACCCGAGGGTGGACCATGGACGCGCGGCGACTGTGCACCGGTGAGACCGTCCGCTGGACCTCGGGTCCCGACGGGGCTCGCGCGGCGCTTGCGTTCCTCGACGGGGCGGAGCGTGACGAGCGCGAGCGGGTCGGGATGGACGTCCCACTGGTGGACGAGGAGGAACGCCTGCGGCTCGACGGTGCGGCCGCGGGTGCTGCGCAGCCGGGGTGGTGGGGCCTGCTGGTGGGAATGGGTCCCGCGACTGGTTACGCGGGTGTTCGTGCCCCCGACGGGGACGCTGACGTGGCCACCTCCGGGGTCGCGCACGGAGATGTCGCGGAGGGGGACCACCGGTCTCACGTCGCCGAGATCGCGGTCCACCCGCCCGTCGAGGGGGCACTGACCCGGGTCGTGGAGATCGCCCGGGAACTCGCGGGGTACCGGGGGGCACCGTGCCTCGACGTGTGGGTGCGCCGCGTCGACGACGGGCGCCGGAAGGAACTCGTCGACGTCGGATGCCGGGTGCGGCGGACGCTCGGGGTGCTGCGACGCCCACTGGGCGACGGTTCCACGCCGACCGGCCCGGACGGGCTGGAGATCCGCCCGGCGACACCGGCCGATGACGGAGCGATCGTCGAGGTGCTCGAGGCGGCACACCGGGGCACCGACGACGGGGGGTGGACCCTGCAGCGGTTGGCGTCGCGGGCCGCGACGACGTGGTTCCGGTACGACGATGTCCGGCTCGCCGAGGCGGACGGGATCGTCGTGGGGCTCGTGTGGCTCAAGCGGCGCGACGACGGGGTCGGGGAGATCCACAACCTGGCGGTCCGTCCCGAGGCGCACGGCCGAGGCATCGGCAGGATGCTGCTCGTTGCGGGCGAGGACCACCTGCGTGACACCGGGCAGGAGGAGGTCGTGCTCTGGGTGGATCGGGACAACGAGCCGGCGGTCCGCCTGTACGAGCAGGCCGGCTACGTGACGGCGTGGGACGACGTGCTCGTGACGACGTGCGAGGTGGACTGAGCGGCCGATCGCCTCAGGCGTCCTCGGGACCTCGGGCGTCGCGTTGCCCGGGTGGGACCAGCTTGTAGCCGACGCCGCGGACGGTCACGATCATCTGCTCGTACTCCGGACCGAGCTTGGCGCGGAGCCGTCGCACGTGCACGTCGACCGTGCGCGATCCCCCGAAGTAGTCGTACCCCCAGACGTCCGACAGCAGGAGTTCGCGGGTGAACACCCGGTTCGGAGCGTTCGCGAGCGCCTTGAGCAGTTCGAACTCCTTGTAGGTGAGGTCGAGCGGCTGCCCGCGCAGGCGCACCTGATAACTGTCCTCGTCCACGACGAGGTCGCCGACGTTCGCAGCCCGCTGGCCGCGGTTCGCGGCCACCTGTTCGATGGTCAGGCGCAGCCGGGTCTCGATCTCGCCGGGCGACGCGTGGGGGAGCAGCCAGTCGTCGAAGCCCCAGCTGATCTTGAGGGCGGCGAGCCCCCCCTCGGACATGACCACCACCACGGGACGAGCGAGCTCGTTGAGGGAGACCGAACGGGTCGCCGCAGCGGCCTGTCGGAGCTCGCCCGTGCCGTCCACGAGCACGAGGTCGCACGTGGCCACCCCGGCACTGGAGGAGGGGTCGAGTGGCGCATCCTGCAGGGTGTGGTCCAGGTATTCCAGCGCAGGCAGGAGTGACTTGCCGCCTCCCGGGCGGTCGGTCAGCACGAGCAGGTGCACGTGATTCCTCGAATCCGCGAACGCCCGGTCCCGTCCACATGCCGACGATACTCCAGATGCACGTGCGAGATGCGGCACGCCGCTCGGTGTGCCGACGTGCATGGTTTACACTGTTTCCCCGTCCTGCCTCGGCGTGCAGCCTCACGACGGGTGACCCTGCGGATCGAACGTGTCCCGATCGAACCTGCGCCCGATCGCGCCGTGCCGCGCCGGCAACCGAGGCGACCGGGCAACTTCACCGAGGACGTGCCTGATGTCCGTTGCCTCCGTGACGCCGCCGACGAATCCACCGTCGGTCGACGACGTGCGCATCGAGGAGGTGCTCGCCGTGCCGACGCGCGCGGGGATCTTCCGCAGCCTGCGCACGAATGGATCGGCGGTCACGGCACGTGACGTCGCGGAGATGTTCGGATTGCACCCCAACGTCGCCCGCAACCACCTGGACCAGCTCGTCGATGCCGGACTCGTCGTCGCGGGAAGTCGTCGCCATCCGGGAGGGGGACGTCCGGCCCGGGTCTACGTCGCCCGAGAGCAGGCGACCGGGGGGTCTGCGTCGTCGGTCCCGTCGGGCAGTCAGCTCGCCGTGCACACCCTCGTGCAGCTCATCGCGGGCCTGCCCGAACACCTGGACCGACTGGCCCTGCTGGCCGAGGAGCCCGGTCGCCGACTCGTCGCCGCCCACGCGGGGCGCGCCACGTCGCGGGACTTCCGCGCGGCGGTCGTCGTCGCCGTCGAGGCACTGCGGGCCGCGTTCCCCGAGGTGCGCATCAGCGAGTCGCGGGACGGCCACGCCGTCGTCGAGGGACTCGACGTCGGCCTGCGGCTCATCGGCGAGGTCGATGGTGCCGTCGGCGATGCACTCGCCGAGGGCTTCCTGCAGGGAGCGCTCTACGCCGCAGGGGCGCCGACCCGCGTGTGCTCACGCGCGGGCATCGCGACCATCGAGCTCGATGCCGGTGGGGTCGGGTCCATGCCCAGTCCGGCCCGCACGGTCGACACCCGGGGGCTGGAGCACGAACGCGGGGTGTCGAAGGCGATGCGCGCCATGGTCGGCCTTCGCCCGGGAGATCACCTCGAGGTACTCACGGACCTGCCCGGTTCGCCCGCGGCGCACGCACGTTGGGCAGACCGGTCCGGGCACGAGGTCGTCGACGTGACGCGAACCCGTGACGTGCGGGGACGCTCGGCCGTGCGGGTCCTGCTTCGCAAGGCGACCGGGCGTCGGGCCGACCTGCCCGCCGCCGGCGACCGCAGCACCGACGAGGAGTCGTGACATGGTGACCCAGCTCGCCAGGGACGCACACGGACCGTTGCTCGTCGACGTGCGTGGCCCCCGCTTCGCGGCCGTGCTCACGACCGTGGTGCTCGGCGCCGCACTCGTGCTGCAGGGGCCCGTCGGTCGGGGACTGATCGCCTGGCAGTGGCTCGTGTTCGCCGTCGCGTCGGTCGGCGGGTTGCGCTCGTCGCTCTACGGCAACCTGTTCCGGTTCGTGAAGCGCACGCTGGATCTGGGGCCGCCACCCGAGACCGAACCCGAGGCGCCGGTCCGGTTCGCCCAGGCGTGTGGTCTGGTGGTGCTGACCGTCGCGGGGATCCTGCACGCCGTCGGTGCCACCACGTCGGGGTGGATCGCGGCGGGTGTCGTGCTCGCCCTGTCCGCACTGCTCGCCTCGACGGGCATCTGCGTGGGCTGTGAACTGTGGCTGCTCGGTGAGCGCCTGCGCAGGAGGCGCTGACCATGTACCCACTGGTGCTGCGTCTCGTGGTCGTCGTCGCGGTCGTCGCGGTGGCGACACTGGCGGGATGGTGGTGGAACCACCGCAGCGGCCGGCTTCGTTCCGGCGACGACCGTCGGGTCGACCGGTCGCACCTCGAGGCGATGGGGCTCGACCTGTCGGGCGCGACCATCGGGGCCGTGCTCGTCGGCTCACGGACGTGCGCCCCCTGCGTGGTGGCCCGACGGGTGCTCGACCGGGTACAGGAGACTCGGGATGGCTTCCGATGGGTGTACGCCGACGCGAGCGAGCACTTGCCGTTCGTGCGCGACCACGGGATCCTGCGGGTCCCGACCCTGCTGGTCGTCGACCGCCGGGGATGGATCATCGCCCGCACGAGTGGTGTTCCGCGCGCGCACGAGATCGAGGGTGTGCTCGACGCGGCCTGATCGCAGATGCCGGTCCGCGCGTGCTGGCCATCGCCGGGCGGCGCGTCCGACCATGGAAGGTGCCCGCCCATGACCGAAACCGAGACCGAGACCGAGACCGATCATTCCCCGCCGGGGGCGCCGGACGAGGCGTTCGTGGTGCCGACGAGTCGTCGTCGCGTCGACGTCACCGGCGACGACCGGGCGCGCTACCTGCAGGACGTGACCAGCCAGGACCTCGTCGACGTCCCGGTCGGTGAGGTACGAGGCGCGCTGCACCTCGATGTCCACGGGACCGTGCTGGCGATGTTCGACGTGGTGGTGCTCGGCGACCGGCTGGCGCTCGTCGTCGACGACGATGCGTCCGCGGACCTGGTCACGGAGCGCCTCGGCGGACGCACGTTCCTCCTCGATGCCCGGTTCGGAGTCACCGACGATCGGGCGCTCGCGGTCCGTGGCCCGGGCGCGGCCGACGTGCTGGCTGCGGTCGGCCTTGGTCACGTTGCCGGCCGGGCGCGTCTCGCTGACGACGTGCTGGTGGTCCCCGTCCCGGGTGGAGCGGATCTGCTGGGTCCTGCCGAGACGGTCGACGCCGTGCACGAGCGGCTCGTCGCGGTGGGGGCACGAGCGGGCGATGCCGACGACCTGCGCCGTTGGCGGGTCGACCAGGGTGTGCCCGGTTGGGGGCACGAGGTGGTCGCGCCACACCTGCCGGAGGAGGCGGGGCTGCTGCCATCGCACGTGCACCTGGGCAAGGGCTGCTACCCGGGGCAGGAGGCGGTGGCCCGCATGTGGATGCTCGGTCGGCCCCGGCGTCGGCTCGCCATCGTGCGGGTGGACGCCGACGCGGTCACCGAGGGATGGGAGGCCGGCGAGGGACGCGACCGTGTCACGGTCACGACGAGGTCGCCGTCCACGGATCGCGCCCTGGCGTTCGTGCCCGGTGATCGCACGGCGGGTGACGTGCTGGTGGTGGACGGCGTCGCCGTCGAGGTGGTCCGACTGGTCGGTGACGACGTGTCACCGCCGGGCAGCGACCCCGCGGTGACACGAGGTCGAGACCGGCGTCGTTCCGTCAACCGCTGAGCTCGGTGATCGCGGCCAGCACCTCATCAGCGTGCTGCTTCGGCTGGACCTTCGGCCACACCTGCGCGACGTTGCCGTCTGCGTCGACGAGCACGGTCGAGCGGAGTACGCCCATGAACGTCCGGCCGTACATGCTGCGTTCGCCCCAGGCGCCCCATGGCTCGATGACCGTGCGGTCCGGGTCCGCGAGGATCGTGTGGGGAAGGTCGTACCTGCCCACGAAGGCGGCCTGATCCGCCACGGAGTCGGGTGAGATGCCCAGCACCCGCGCACCGGCCCGCTCGAACGCGGACCACTGGTCGCGGATGCCGCAGGCCTGGGTCGTGCAGCCGGGCGTGTCGGACTTCGGATAGAAGTAGACGACGACGGGGCTGCCACGCAGTCGGGACAGGGTGACCGATCCGCCCGCATGATCGTCGAGGGTGAAGTCCGGGGCCTGCTGGCCGGGTTCGAGCACGTTTCGGTCTCCTGTGGGTCGTACCGTGGTGTCCGCCATTCAACCGGATTCGGTGCCGCCGGGTGTCTGGTGTCGATGTCGACTCCAGGGGCTGCACCCGTGCGCAGTACCCTGCAGGGTCGGCAGCCCCGTGGCGAGGTGTGGATTGATCGAGTTGCGCACGCACGACACGATCCCGACGGGTGCGTCCACGACGGACTGGGAACTCCTGCTCAGCGAGGATCCACACGGGTCGCTGTTCCAGGGGCCGCGGTACCTGCGGCTGTGGCATCAGGTCATGGGCCAGCGCTACCCGATCCGTGTCCACACGGTGCACGCCGACCACCGCATGATCGGGGTCATCGCCGACGCCAACGACCGCGCGGGCGCCCCGACCGGACCCATCGAACTGCGTCGGTTCCTCGGGGGGACGGAGGTCACCGACTACCTCGGACCGATCAGTCGCCTCGAGGACCGCGTCGACGTCGCGGACGCCTACCTGGCGAACCTCGCCGCCGACGTCGACTGGGACGAGTTCATCGCCGAAGGCCTGACCCGCGAGTCGGGTTGGCCCGATGCCATCCGGAGAGCCGTCGACGCGCACGGGCTGACGGTCCTCCACGAGGAGGTCGACGACGTCTGCCCGCGCGTCGACATCTCCAGTGGCCATGACCGGTATCTGTCGAGCCTTCCCGGTCGCTCCCGTCAGGAACTGGTGCGCAAGACTCGCAAGCTGGCCCGGGACGTCGGCGAGCTCGACCTCGTCGAGATCGCCCCCGACGATCTGGAGGGTGAACTCGACGGGTTCCTCGAGCGGGCCGCGACGAGCTTCCCCGGCAAGGCTGCCTTCTTCTCGCGTCCCGACATCCACGAGTGGTTCGGGGCGCTCGCGCGCGAGTTCGGACCCGACCGAACGTTTCGCATGCACCGGCTCGACGCGGGTGGTCTGCCTGCCGCGATGACGGTGTCCCTGGTCTCTCACGGGGAGTGGGGTCTGTACAACTCGGCGTTCGACGTGGACCTCGCCCCGTACGCGCCCGGCATGGTCATCATCTGGATGCTGATCGAACAGGCCTGCGCGGAGGGGCTGAAGGTGTTCGACCTGCTCAAGGGCGACGAGGAGTACAAGTACCGGTTCGGCGCGGAGGACCGGCACCTCGAGCGACTGGTCATCGGACGTGGGTGAGCTGCGAGGCCGTGCCGTCACGACGCGTTCCGTGGACCGTGTCGCGTTGCTCAGCGTCCACACGTCTCCCCTGGACCAACCGGGCACCGGCGATGGCGGGGGCCTGAACGTCTACGTGCGTGAGGTGGCCGCGGGGCTGGCGAGACAGGGCGTCGAGGTGGACGTGTTCACACGCCGCAGCGACCCGGACGTGCCCCCGGAGGTGTCGCTCACGGACGGGGTGTCGGTGCACCACGTCGATGCCGGTCCGGCCGCGCCGATCGGCAAGTGGGAACTGGCGAATCACCTGTGCGCGTTCGTGCTCGCGATGCAGCGCCACCGCCGGGTCGGAATGCACGACGTCCTGCACGCCAACTACTGGCTGTCGGGGTGGGTGGCGCGTCGCCTGTCGCGCGTGCTGGGCACGGCGTTCGTCCACACGTTCCACACGCTCGGGGTCCTGAAGAACGCGACGCTCGCGCCCGGCGACGTGCCCGAACCGGCGCTGCGACTCGTCGCGGAGGAGCGGATCGCGCGTGACGCCGACCGCATCCTGGTGCTCACGTGTGGGGAGGCGCGGCTCCTGCACCGCGCCTACGGGCTGTCGGGCCGCAGCATGACCGTGGTGCCGCCGGGCGTCGACCTCGACCGTTTCGCGCCCGCCGGCGACGGCTCGACCGGGTCTTCTGGTGCGCGGCTCCTGTTCGTCGGCCGTCTGCAGCCCCTGAAGGGTCCCGACGTCGCGATCCGTACCCTGGCCGAGGTCCGTCGCTCGCGCCCCGACGCGACGCTCGAGATCGTCGGCGGCGAGTCCGGTGAGAGCGCCGGTGTCGACCCCGGCTCGCTGCGGCGACTGGCCGAGGTGCTCGGGGTCGCCGAGGCGGTCACGATCGGCCCAGCCGTACCCCAGTCCCAGCTCGCTGACCGGTACCGCGCCGCGGACGTCGTGCTCGCCCCGTCGCGCAGCGAGACCTTCGGGCTCGTCGCACTCGAGGCACAGGCATCCGGTGTTCCCGTCGTCGCTGCACGGGTGGCGGGCCTGGAGTCCGTCGTGGGGGCCGGGGGCACCCTGGTGGATGGACACGATCCGCAGGACCACGCGCGTGCCGTGCTGGGCTACCTCGACGACCCGATCCGGGCCCGCAGTGCACGACGCGCCGGCATCGAGGCCGCTCGAGGCGCCACGTGGGATGCAACGGTGCAACGCCTGCTCGCCGCCTACGCCGACGTGCTCGGCACCGCGACGGATGCCGGCGAACCGGAGGCACGCGAGGACGTCGCGGCCGGACCCGAGGTCGCCACGGCACTGGCGGGATGACGTGGGCGGCGATCCGGACGAGACCGCCGCGGGCCTGGTGGACCAGGTGCTCGAACGCCTCGGCCTCGACGTCGGCCACGCCCACGCAGACCGGTGGGACGTCGTGCTGCCCGGGGAGCGCAAGCGCGCACTGCCGGTGCGGCTCGAACTCGACGCCCGGACCCTGCGCGTCACGGCCCACCTCGCCCGTCCGCTCGACGAGGGACACGCGCAGGCCTATGCGCACCTCCTGCGTCGCAACGCGCGGCACGGACCGGTGCACTTCGCACTCGACGGAGACGACGGGATCGTCCTGGTCGGCTCCATGCCGCGTGCGGCACTGGACGAGGAGTCGCTCGACCGGCTGCTCGGCGCACTGGCGACCGAGGCCGACGAGGCATTCGAGCGCCTCCTGCGCACGGGCTTCCGCGGATACATCGACCACGAACAGGCCTGGCGTGACAGGATCGGCCTGCCCCCGAACCCGATCGACCGAGGTCGGCCGTCGGGCACGTGACCGCAACGAGGAGCGAGGATGAGCAGCAACGGAACCGGGCTCGGGTTCATCGGCTCGGGGCGCATGGCGGACGCGATCGTGCGTGGCCTGCTCGCGGCGGGGATCGTCGAGGCCGAGGGAATCGTGTGCAGTGACCCGCAGCCCGAGCGGTTGGCCGAACTCGGCCGCCTCGGGGTCGGGGTGACCGACGACAACGCCGAGGTGCTCACGCGCGCCGACGTGATCGTGCTGTGCGTCAAGCCCCAGGTGCTCGGTGACGTGCTGGCGGCACTCGGCGGCCAGTTCCACGAACGACACCTGGTGGTGAGCATCGCGGCCGGGATCCGCACCGGCTTCATCGAAGGCCATGTGGGTGCGGCCCCGGTGGTCCGGGTGATGCCCAACACCCCGATGCTCGTCGGACAGGGGATGTCCGCGATCTGTGCCGGTACGCGTGCCGACGCGAGCCATCTCGATCGGGTCACCGGCCTGCTCGAGCCGCTGGGTGCGGTCGTCACCGTGGACGAGACGGACATGGACACGGTGACCGCGGTGTCGGGCTCGGGGCCGGCGTACCTGTTCGCGTTCGCCGAGGCCATGATCGACGCCGGTGTCGCCGAGGGTCTGGACCGTGACACGGCGACGACACTGGTCGTGCAGACCCTGCTCGGCGCGTCGACGATGCTCGCGCAGGACCCCGACCCCGCGACGCTGCGCGATCGGGTCACGTCACCCGGCGGGACGACGATGGCGGCCCTGAACGAGTTTGGACGGTTGGGTCTCGAGGAGATCGTCGCTGCCGGGGTCCGCGCGGCGCGGATCCGCGGTGAGGAACTCGCCGGAGGATGACCTCGAGCCCCCGCGACACGGACTCGACCGGCGAACCCGTCGCGCTGGTCTGGGACGAACGGGTGGTCGACTACGACTTCGGCCCGCGACATCCCCTGCGACCCGTGCGGGTCGAACTCACGCGTGCGCTGCTGCGGTCGAGCGACCTGCTGGTCGGAGGTGCCGTCGAGGTGACACCGGAACCGACGGGCGAGGACGCACTGCTGCGTGTGCACCGCGAGTCCTACGTCGAGGCGGTCCAGGCGCTGTCGGTCCGATCCGACCCCGAGCGTGCAGCCGGCTGCGGGCTCGGCGCGGGCGACACCCCCGCCTTCCGCGGGATGCACGAGGCGGCGCTGCGGGTCTGTGACGCGACCGTCGACGCGGCCCGGCGCGTCTGGACCGGCGAGGTCGCCCACGCCTTCAACCCGGGCGGTGGCCTGCACCACGCGATGCCCGGCAGAGCGGCGGGCTTCTGCGTCTACAACGACCCGGGGGTCGCGATCGCCTGGCTGCTCGACCAGGGCGCCGAGCGCGTGTGCTACGTGGACGTCGACGCCCACCACGGTGACGGGGTCGAGGCGATGTTCCGTGACGACCCCCGGGTGCTGACGGTGTCACTCCACGAGTCCGGCCAGTTCCTGTTCCCGGGCACGGGCGCCGTGGACGACATCGGACCACCCCACGCCAAGGGCAGTGTGGTCAACCTGCCGCTGCACCCGGCGACGACCGGAGAGATCTGGCTCGAGGTGTTCGACGCCGTCGCCGACCCGATCATCCGCGCCTTCGACGCGGACGTGCTCGTGACCCAGCTCGGCTGTGACAGCCATCACCTCGACCCGCTCGCGCACCTGTCGCTGACGATCGACGACATGGCCGGCGTGTACACGCGTCTCCACCGCCTGGCGCACGACGTGACACAGGGTCGCTGGATCGCGACCGGGGGAGGCGGGTATCGCCTCGTGGACGTGGTGCCACGCGCCTGGACCCTTGCGTTCGCCGAGATGTCCGGCAACCGTCTGCCCGTCGAGACCCCCTTCGACTGGCGTGAACTCGTGGCCGAGCGCACGGGGGAGCGTGCACCCGGGGGTTTCACCGAGGACCCGGTGCGACCGGCCCCGGAACTCCTCGAACGCGCGCGACGAGGGGCGGCCCGGACGATCGATGCGGCCCGCCGAGGATCGTTCCGACTCCACGGCATCGACGGCTGATCACATCGCGCGGGCGGCCAGCAGCTGCACGATCGTCGCGACGGTCAGTGCGGCCAGCAGTACGAGCAGTGCGACGGCGGTCCACGGGCGCATGGGAACCTCGGGTCCTGACGCGGGTGGCGCGAGCCTACGGTGCCGGCCGTGGAGGCACCCGAGCGTCGCGCCGGTGGTGGCGTCGAGGGACGGGTGGGCGCTCCGGACGGTCCTGCGGTGACAAGTAGGCTCACGGCTCCTCCACGCTCAGGAGAACGCCGTGGATCGTGAGGCCCCACAGGACCTGGGTGCCCGACTGCGTGCGCGCGCGACCGCCCGCCCGGACGGAGTCGCCCTCTCCGACGGCGACTCCTCGATCACGTGGGCGCAGCTCGACGCGAGGGTGGACGCGGCGGCCGCCGCCCTGCAGGGACTCGGCGTCGGGACCGATGACCGGGTCGCGCTGGTGGTGTCCGATGGAGACACCTTCGTCGAGGTGGCGATCGCCACGGCCAGGTGCGGCGGGGTGCTCGTCCCCCTGCTCGTCGACCTCGCACCGGACGAGCTGCGCCACGCGTTGAGTGACAGTGGTGCGCGAGTGGTCGTGGCCGGGCCTCCGCGTGCCGCGGAGCTCCGGGCACTCGGTGTGCGTGCCCGGGTGATCGACACCGACAGCCTCGACGACGACGGCTGGCGGGCACGGTGTCGCGAGGCCGGACGACCGACGACGGTGGAACGTGGCCCGGATGATCTGGCCGTCCTGTTCTACACGTCGGGTACGTCGGGTCGGCCGCGCGGCGCGATGCTCACCCGCGCCAACCTGGCCGCGAATCAGGACCAGTCGCACGCCGGTCGCCTCCGCGTGACCGCGGATGACGTCGTGCTCGTGACCGTGCCGCTCGCCCACGTCTATGCGTTCACCGTGGGCCTCGGGGTGGCGATCACCGCGGGAGCGACGCTCGTGGCCCCCGGACGGGTCGATCCGCCCACGGCACTGCGGATCGCCGAGTCGACGCGCGCGACGGCGATCGTGACGACCCCGGCCGTCCTCACGGCGTGGCTCGACGCCGACGACCTCGACGCCGCGGACCTGTCGGCGCTGCGCATCGTTGCCTCCGGCGCGTCGCCGCTGGGGATGCAGACCATCGAACGGTTCCGGCAGCGCACGGGTCGGTCGATCACCGAGGGCTACGGCCTGACCGAGGCGTCGCCGAGCGTCGCGGCCACGTCGATGACCGACGATGCCCCGCCCGGCTCGGTCGGGCTCCCGCTGCCCGGTGTGGAGATCCGGCTCGTGGGAGAGGACGGGTCCGATGTCGTCGGGGGCGACGTCGGGGAGATCTGGGTCCGTGGGCCAAACGTGTTCCGGGGCTGGTGGAACGACGCGCGGGCCACCGCCCGGTCGCTGACCGAGGACGGCTGGCTGCGCACCGGCGACGCCGGGACGCGCGACGAACACGGGATGCTCTACCTCGTCGACCGTCTGCGCGACCTGGTGATCGTGGACGGATTCAGCGTGTTTCCCGGCGAGGTCGAACGGGTCGTGGTCGAGGATGTGTCGGTGCACAGCGCTGCGGTCGTGGGCACCCCGCACCCGGTGACGGGGGAGGCCATCGTGGCCTACGTCGTGGCGGCCCCGGGCGCCACGATCGACGTGGACGCGCTGATGGCGCGGTGCTCCGGACGCCTGGCTCGCTACAAGTGTCCGGCGCGCATCGAGGTCGTCGACGCCCTGCCCTACACCGCCAGCGGCAAGGTGCGGCGGATGGTCCTGCGAGACGAGTCGTGACCCCACGGTTCGACGAGGAGGGTCGCTCGTGTCGATCCTGACGGCGGCGCTCGCGACCGGCGTGAGTGCCGTCTTCGCCCTGACCCTGTTTCGGCGGTGGTGGACCCGAGGGCGCGCGAGTCGACCGCTGCTGATCTGGGGCCTGGCGTTGACGATGTTCAGCATCGCGTCGGGGGCGCTGCTCAGCGGGGTGATCGGCGGCTGGACGGACACGGAGTTCCGGACCTTCTACCTGTTCGGCGGGGTGCTCAACGTGCCGTGGCTGGCGCTGGGATCGATCGCGGTCAATGCGCGCAGTGTCCCGGTGTCGCGGTGGACCGGAGGCCTGCTCGCGGTGGTGGCGCTCGTCGTCGCCCGGCAGGTGCTGGTCGCGGACGAACCTGCCCTGTGGCTGCCGTCGGCCGTGCTCGCCGCGGCGTGGGGACTGGTCCTGCTGGCCGGCAGGGAACGCGTGGTGGCCGCCGGCGCGACCGTGGTGCTCGTCGTCTACTCCGTGGTGTCCACCGTGGTCGTGCTCCGGGCCGGCCTGGTCCTGCGCCTGCCCGTGACGGGCCTGCCGGAGGGCTCCGTGCTCTTCGAACCGATCGTGCGCGGGTTCGCGGTGGGCGGTAACTCGGTCGGGGCCGTGACCGTCGTGCTCAGTGCGCTGGTGAGCAGTGCGGCGCTCGTCTGGCGGCGCCCGGATCGCCGTGCCGATGCGCTGTTGCTGTCGGATGCACGCCGCGGTGGCTACGCGGATGCGCTGGCGCGATGGATCTTCCGGGGACGCACGGGTCAGGGGCCGCGGCTCGCGCACCTGGTCCGCGGCAACCTGCTGATCGCGCTCGGTGTCGCGGTCGCCGCTGCGGGAGGTGTCCTCTCGTTCCTCGGGGACACGGTGGGACACGCACTGGGGTTCACGGCGGGCGTGGTGATCATGTACGCCGGATTCGTCCGCACCACCCGCCCGACATGAGGGCAGGGCGTCGACCGACGATCGTGGTCCACACGCGTGCGGGCTGCGGCCTGTGTGCACGTGCCGAAGACCTCGCACGTCGCGAGGGTCGACGTGCCGACGTGCGGTTCGTCGACGTGGACTCCGACGAGGAACTGGTGCGGCGGCACGGGGTGCGCGTTCCCGTCGTGGAGGTCGACGGGCAGGAGATCGCGGCCTACGAGGTGCATCCCGGGGACATCCGACGAGCGCTCCGCCGGGCCCGGCGGAGCCGCTGAACCCCTGCGTCGCCTTGGGTCGCGGGGTGCCCAGCACCTACGCTTCGGGCCCGTGGTCGGCCGCAGACGTGGTCGGCGACGAGCGGGGTGGGAGACCAGGGTGGACCGTCGCATCCCAGAGGCGACCGTGGCACGGCTGCCGCTGTACCTGCAGGTGCTGGTGGAGGCGGTCGAGTCCGGCGTGGCCACCATCTCCAGCGATGGGCTCGCGCGTGCGGCTGGCCTCAACTCCGCGAAGGTCCGCAAGGACCTCTCGTGCCTGGGTACCTACGGCACGCGGGGGGTGGGCTATCCGGTCGCGGACCTGACCGCGGAGATCTCGCAGGTGCTCGGACTCGACGGTGACCGCCATGCCGTCATCGTCGGCGTCGGCAACCTCGGGGCTGCGCTCGCCAGCTACGACGGGTTCGCACGCAAGGGGTTCGAGGTCGTCGGCCTGCTCGACGCCGATCCCGCCAAGGTCGGCACCCGGGTGGGAGGCCACGTGATCGAGTCGGTCGACGACGCCGCCACGATCGTGCGCGACCGGCGGGTCACGTTCGCGGTCATCGCGACACCCGCCGAACACGCGCAGGCGGCCACGGACGTCATGGTCCGGTCCGGGGCGAGCGCCATCCTGAACTTCGCGCCGGTGCACCTGTCGGTCCCCGATCACGTCACGGTGCGAACCGTCGACCTGTCGGTCGAACTCCAGATCCTGTCCTTCTACGAGCAGGTCTCGGGACCCGTCGAGGCGACGGGCTGACCTCCCGCGGTGACGTTGGGAGCGACGGTGCGGATCGGTACGCTTCGCTCGTCCGGTGTTCGCCACAGATCGCACCCTCCGAGGCGTCGTCCCGCATGTCCCTCCTGGTCGTTGGCTGCAACCATCGAAGCGCCGATCTGTCGGTTCTCGAGCGGTTGGCCGTGCCCGGCGACCACGTGGCCAAGTGCCTGGACGAACTGACCGGACTCGAGCACGTGACCGAGGCGGCGGTGCTGTCGACCTGCAACCGCGTCGAGGTCTATGCGGTCGTGAACCGGTTCCACGACGGGCTGGCCGAACTGCGCGGGTGGTTCTCCGAGCGGGCGGACATCCACCCGCAGGACCTCGACGACCTGCACTACGCGTACCACGACGACCGGGCTGCGGCACACCTGTTCGCCGTGGCGGGCGGTCTCGACTCCATGGTCGTCGGTGAACGTCAGATCGGCCTGCAGGTCCGTCAGGCGGGTGAGCAGGCCAGGGACCACGGCAGCGCGCGCCGCGTGCTCCAGCGGGTCTTCCGCCAGGCGGTGCAGGTCGGTCGTCGGCTGCGCACCGAGACCGACATCGACGCCGGCGCGTCGTCCATGGTCGAGGTGGGCCTGCGTGCCGCGTTCAGCCGTCAGCCCCGTGAGCGGCGCGACCTGTCGGTCGCCATCATCGGTGCCGGCAAGATCGGTGCGCTGACCGCCGCGCAGCTCGACGACACCGACGTGACGTCGATCCGCGTGTGGAACCGCAGCGTCGACAAGGCCGACCGGCTCGCGGCGCGCCTGGCCACCTCCGCCCGGCGCGTCGACCGGCTCGAGGATGCGGTCCTGCATGCGGACCTCGTGGTGTGCACCACCGGGGCCGCCGAACCCGTCATCGATGCCGAGCTCATGGCGCGGGTCGTGGCTGCGCGGCAGCACGACGGACCGATCGTGCTGCTCGACCTCGCGGTGCCACGCAACGTCGACCCGGCCTGTGGTGCCCTGCCGGGCGTCGAGGTCGTCGACATCGCCGACGTCCGTGAACTCAGTGACCGCGGGGTGACCGGCGAGGTCCTGTCGGCCGCGCGCCGCATCGTCGACGAGGAGGCAGATCGCTTCGTCGGCTGGACGCTGGGCAGTGCGGTCGAACCCACGATCCGTGACGTGCGCACCCGCGCCGAACAGGTCCGGCTCGCCGAGATCGACCGACTGGCGTCGCGCCTGTCGGGCCTCGACGAACGGGAACGGGCCGCCGTCGACGCGCTGACGCGCGGTCTGGTCAACACGCTGCTGCACACCCCCACGGTGCGGCTCAAGGAACTCGCCGAGCAGGGTGGTGGGCAGGCGCACGCGGACGCGCTCCGGGACCTGTTCGACCTCGACGACTGATCATGTCGCGAGCAGCCATCTGGCGCATCGCCACCCGACGGTCTGCGCTCGCGCAGGTCCAGGCGCAGCAGGTCGCGGACCAGCTCACCCGGGCCACCGGGCGTCGCGCCGAACTCGTGCCGCTGGCGACCACCGGTGACGAGCATCCGGATCGGGCCATCGAGGCGTTCGACACCAAGGGCCTGTTCGTCGATCGCACCCGCGCGGCCGTGCTCGACGGCGACTGCGACCTCGTCGTCCACTCGCACAAGGACCTTCCGACCGAGCGACCGGACGGACTCGTCATCGCGGCGGTGCCCCGGCGTGTCGACCCCCGTGACGCGTTGGTGACGCGCGCAGGATGGCGTCTGGCCGAACTGCCACGTGACCGCCCCGTGCGCATCGGCACGTCGTCGGCACGACGCCGTGCCCAGATCCAGCGACATCGCCGTGACGTCGGCGTCGAGCCGCTGCGCGGCAACATCACGACGCGCCTCCGACGCGTTGCGGACGGGGATCTCGACGGTGTCGTCCTCGCGGTGGCCGGCCTGCTCCGGCTCGCTCCCGAGGTCGATGGCCTGGTCGTCGTGCCCCTCGAACACGGCGAGATGCTCCACGCCCCGGCCCAGGGTGCGCTGGCGATCGAGTGTCGATCCGACGACGCGGCGACCATCGCGTCGCTGTCCCTCGTCGACGATCGTGAGACGCGCGTCGAGGTCCGCGCGGAGCGTGCGCTGCTGGCCGCACTCGACGGGGGCTGTACGGCCCCGATCGGCGCGCACGCCGAACTGCGTCGCACCGCCGACGGCGACGAACGGCTCGTGCTGCTCGGGATGCTGTCCGACCCCACCGGCACCCACATGGCCCGCGCATCGCACGAGACCGGGGCGGACGCCGCCGTGAAGCTCGGTGAGGCGATGGCGGCGACGCTGCGCGGGGAGCTCGCCGGGCGCGCATCGTGAGCGCCGCCCCGGGCGAGACCGAGGTGCCGCTGGCCGGCACGCGGGTGCTCGTCGGACGGGCGGCCGGGCAGGCCGACGAACTGCTCGACCGCATCCGTCGGCTCGGAGGCGTGCCCGTCCACGCGCCGCTCCTCGAGTTCGGCCCGGGTGACCAGGCCGCGCTCACGCGCGCGGTGGAGGATCTGGAGGCGGAGGCGTTCGTTGCCGTGTGCCTCACCTCGCCCAACGGCGTCGACGCGCTGGTGGACAGCATCGGGTCGCGCGAGCGTGCGGCCCGGCTGCTCGGAACCGTGCGCATCGCGTGCGTCGGACCGGGGACCGCCCGTGCGCTCGAGGAGCGCACCGGGTTGACGCCCTGGCTCGTCCCCGCCCGGGCGACCACCGAGTCGCTGGCCCGTGCCTTTCCGGAGGGGTCGGGGCGGGTGCTGCTGCCACGTGCGGACCTCGCCAATCCCGTGCTGTCGGAGGTGCTCGTCCAGCGCGGCCACGATCCCGTCGACGTGATCGCCTACCGGACCTCGTGCCCGGATCGCCTGCCCGACGGGGTGCTCGATGCGCTGGCGGCGGGGGAGATCGACCTGCTGGCGTTCGCGTCGTCGTCGACCGTGCGCAACTTCGTCCGGCTCGTCGGAGACCAGCCGTGGCGTGCACGCGTGGTGTCGATCGGGCCGGTCACGACCGCGACGTGTCGCTGGCTGGGGATCGACGTGGCCGAGGAGGCCGACCCGCACGACCTCGATGGCCTGGTCGCGGCGCTCGTACGGGCCGTCGCGCGTGCACGTGACAACTACCCTCGGGCGCAGTGATGACCCCCGGCGCGACCGCGGAGGGTCCCCCGGTCCCCGGAGCCCTCCCGGACTTCCCCCGGACGACTGCATCGGAGTGGACGTGAGCCGATTTCCCGCGACGCGGATGCGGCGCCTGCGCCGGACGGCCGCCCTGCGCCGGTCGTTCCGTGAGACGCGCGTGCACCCGGGTTCGCTCGTCCTGCCCGTGTTCGTCAAGGAGGGCCTGACGGCGCCCGAGCCGATCGCGTCGATGCCCGGCGTCCACCAGCACCCGCCGACGGGCCTCGGCCCGCTGGCCCGCCAGATCGGTGATGCGGGCATCGGTGGGGTCATGCTGTTCGGGATCCCCGAGCACAAGGACGACATCGGCAGTGGAGGCTGGGACGCACAGGGTCCGGTTCCCGTTGCGCTGCGTGCCCTGCGCGCCGAGCTGGGCGACGACGTGGTGCTGTGGGCAGACGTGTGCCAGTGCGAGTACACGAGTCATGGTCACTGTGGCCCGGTCGACGCGCACGGTGACGTCGACAACGACCGGGCGGTCGAGGGATACGTGCGCGACGCGATCGCGTACGCGGAGGCCGGTGCCGGCGTGATCGCGCCGTCGGGGATGATGGACGGGCAGGTGGCCGCGATCCGAGCCGGACTCGACGGCGCGGGGGCCGACCAGGTGGCCATCGTCGCGTACGCCGCGAAGTACGCGTCGGCGTTCTATGGGCCGTTCCGCGATGCCGCCGAGTCGGTGATGGCCGAGGGGGACCGCGCCAGCCACCAGATGGATCCGGGCAACGGGCGCGAGGCCCTGCGTGAGCTCGAGCTCGACCTGGACGAGGGGGCCGATGCCCTGATGGTCAAGCCGGCCCTGCCGTACCTCGACATCCTCGCTCGGGCCCGCGACCGGTTCGACGTCCCGCTGGTCGCCTACCAGGTGTCGGGCGAGTACGCGATGATCGCGGCCGCCGCCGAACGCGGGTGGATCGACGGTGACCGCGCCATCCGTGAGGCGGTGCTCTCGATCCTGCGGGCCGGTGCCGACGTCGTGCTGACGTACGCCGCACTCGACCTCGCCGCCGATCCGATCTGACCCGACACCTCGAGGAGTCCCCGGTGAACGAGTCCGAACGGCTGTTTCGACGCGCCCAGCAGGTCATCCCCGGGGGGGTGAACTCCCCGGTTCGTTCGTTCGCCGGCGTGGGTGGCACGCCGCGATTCATCGTCCGCGGCTCCGGGGCGATGCTGACCGACGCCGACGGTGCCGAGTACGTGGACCTCGTCGGGTCGTGGGGCCCGCTGCTGTTCGGCCATGCCGTACCCGAGGTGATCGAGGCCGCGACGGCGGCGCTCGAACGCGGTTCGTCGTTCGGGGCACCCATCGAGTCGGAGATCGAACTCGCCGAGGAGATCGTCGACGCCGTCGCGTCGATCGAGCGCGTGCGCCTCGTGAACTCCGGGACCGAGGCGGCGATGACGGCCCTGCGTGTGGCACGAGGCGCGACCGGGCGTGACCGCTTCATCAGGTTTGCCGGTCACTACCACGGGCATGCCGACGCGCTGCTGGTCGCGGCGGGATCGGGCGTCGCGACGCTCGGGATCCCGGGGTCGCCGGGTGTGACGGCGGGCGCGGCGAGAGACACCATCGTCGTGCCGTGGAACGACCCGGGCGCCCTGCGTGCTGCGGTGGACGAGCACGCCGACGACCTCGCGGCCATCATCTGTGAACCGGTGGCGGCGAACATGAACCTCGTTCCTGCCGAGGACGGGTACCTCGAACTCCTGCGTGCCGAGGCCAGTCGGGTGGGCGCCCTGCTCATCTTCGATGAGGTCATCACGGGGTTCCGGCTCGCGAGGGGTGGCGCCCAACAGGTGCACGGTGTGACGCCCGACCTGACGGTGCTGGGAAAGATCGTCGGTGGAGGGTTCCCGCTCGCGGCGTTCGGCGGACGAGCCGACGTGATGGACCACCTCGCGCCCGTGGGCGGCGTCTACCAGGCAGGAACCCTGTCGGGCAATCCGGTGGCGGTCGCGGCCGGTCTGGCCCAGTTGCGACTGATCGATGTGGAGACGTACGAACGCCTCGAGGCCATCACGGTCGACCTCGTCGCGGCGCTCGATGACGCGCTGTCGGGTCTCGACCGCGCCGTGCACGTCCGGCGGCACGGGACCCTGGCCGGAGTGACGTTCCGGGACGGTCCGCCGCACGACGCCGCCGACGTGGCCGAGGCCGACCACGAGGCCTACGCGCGGTTCTTCCACGCCATGCTCGACGAGGGTGTGTACCTGGCCCCGTCGGGCCACGAGATCCTCTTCACGTCGCTCGCGATCGGCGCCCGCGAGATCGAACGCGTGCACGTGGCGGCCACCCGCGCGGCGACGCGCATCTGACCGCGGGATATCGGTGACCGCCTCGGTCCCGCGCCGGACCGAGCAGGTCGTTTGTTCGCGTCTGTCGCAGATTGATACCGTTGCCCACCGTCACCGGCCACCACTGGTCGGAAGTCGGTGGCAGGTCGGTCCATGTCGCGTGTCGGCAGCTCGTGCCGACCCACGGCTGCACACCCGTCGGGGTGACAGGAGGGACGCACGGTGCTCGAGTGGTTCCGCGAGTTCTTCGCGACCCTTCCAGAGGTCTTCCGCGCGCTCTATCTGTTCGGTGACCCCGCGAACACCGGTCGGGGATGGGTCGGGCTGGCGATCATGGTGCTGTGGGCGGGGCCGATGTTCGCGCTGCCCGTGTGGATCGCGAAGGTCACCTACGGGAGGCACGAGTGGGTCTCGGCGACCATGGGCGTCGTGGCCGGTACGTCCCTGATGTGGTGGGTCCACGGGGTCATCCCGCACGCGTGGATCCAGTTCGTCCAGTCCAACTCGAACCTGCTCGAGGGTCCGATCATTCCCGCGAGCATGACGATCCACCTGCCCAACGGCACGGAACTCGACGTCGCGTCGAACCTGTACGCGGTCATCATCGACAGCGTGCTCGTCGGTCTGATGATCGCGGGCATCGCGTTCTCCATCTGGCTGGCGCTGCGAGTGCAGCGCCAGCTGCCCAAGACGCTCGCTCCCAGCGAGGAGAAGCCCGAGGCTGGCGGATACCGCTAGTCAGGGACTCGACACGCTCGGCACCACGAGGAGGCGCTGATGGGCAAGACGGACCGGGGTGAGCACCCCCTGATGTTCGACGACTACACGGTCCAGCAGGTCGACGCCAACTGGTTGCAGGAACGGGTCAAGCCCAAGCGCCACATCGGACTGACCGCCGAACTGTGCATCCTGTGTCGCGCCTGCGAGGACGTCTGCCCGTGGGAGTGCATCTTCATGATGTCTCCCGACGTCATCCGGGGCGCGGACAGCCCGGCACTCACCACCCTGGCCGACCAGTCCCACGCCGTGTTCATCATCGACGACAACGAGTGCACCCGCTGCGCGATCTGCGTGGAACGGTGCCCGTCGGATGCGCTGTGGCTGGGGCGCGTCGGCGACTGAGCAGGCCAGGAACTTCAGAGACGAGGGAACGAACGTGCCGAAGCTGCCAAAGCCGCCCACCTGGACGGACGTCAAGGGCAACGTCCAGGACAACGTCGTGTGGCGGTCCATCTTCCGGCCGGGGTCGATCTACCGGAAGGGCTACCGCGACACGTCCCGTGACCGTGCGCTGGCCGCGATGAACAACGTCCTGTACCACCTGCACCCCGTCAAGGTGAAGCGACACGGCCTGAAGCTGACCTACACGTACTGCCTCGGGGGCCTGAGCTTCTTCCTGTTCATCCTGCTGACCATCACCGGCATCTTCCTGATGTTCTTCTACACCCCCGCCGCGGGTGCCGGATCGGAGATCGCCTACCTCAACATGCGGGAGCTGTCCGCGTCGGTGACCTTCGGTCAACTGGTGCGCAACCTGCATCGGTGGGGCGCCCACGCGATGGTCTTCACCGTCTTCCTGCACATGGCGCGCGTCTTCTATCACGGCGCCTACAAGCCGCCTCGCGAGTTCAACTGGGTCGTCGGGGTGATCCTGCTGCTGCTCACCCTGTTCCTGTCCTTCACCGGCTACCTGCTGCCGTGGGACCAGCTGGCCCTGTGGGCCGTGACCGTCGGCACCAACATCGCCGGCTTCTCCCCGGTCTTCGGCGACCAGGTGTCCTTCGTCCTGCTGGGCGGGTTGGAGGTCGGCCCCCCGACGCTGCTGCGGTGGTACGTCCTGCACGTGCTGTTCGTGCCCTTCATCTTCATCGTCTTCCTGGCGGTCCACTTCTGGCGGATCCGCAAGGACGGCGGAATCTCGGGGCCGCTGTGATGCTCGCGACCGCGGCGGCGACGGAGGAGTTGTCATGAGCGACGAGGTCCAGATGGATCAGTCGGTCTATGACCGGCTGATCGGCGAGGGCAAGAGCGAGCGCATCGCGCGGGCCAAGGCCAAGGCCGCGGTCGTTCGTCAGGCGAAGATCGCCGAGGGACAGACGCTCGGGCCGCGCCCGGCCGGCGAGGCCAGTGCCGCGCTCGAGGAGTTCCGAGCGTCGCGTGGCAGCGGTGGCACCGCGACCGCGACCGCGACCGGTGGTGACGGCGGCGACGGCAACGGTGGCGGGCGCCTCACACCCGAGCAGCGTGCCGCTCGGGTGGCGGCGTCGCTGGGTGCGGCCGAGGCGCCGTCGATGGGTGTGCCCGCCGCGAGCGACCACACGCACCGACTGCTCGCGCTCGTCCCGCCGTCGGGCATCCAGCAGGTGCAGTCGAAGCAGATGGACAAGGTCTACACCTGGCCGCACCTGCTGCTCAACGAGTTCGTGGCGCTGCTCGCCATGGGCGCGATCCTCCTGATCGTCTCGTTCTTCCTGGACGCACCGCTCGGGTCGCTCGCGAACCCGAACGAGGTTCCCGCGATCAACAAGGCCCCGTGGTACTTCATGGGCCTGCAGGAACTGCTGCGCTACTTCCACCCGGCGGTGGCTGGCATCTCGGTCGTGGGTGTCACCGTCGTACTGCTCATGGCGGTTCCGTACGCTGACAAGAACCCGTCGGCGAGGCCGGAGAACCGCAAGTTCGCGAACATGGCGTTCACCTTCTTCATCGCGTTCTGGGGCCTGCTGACCATGATCGGTTCGTTCCTCCGCGGTGCGGGCTACGAATGGGTCTGGCCGTGGGTCCAGGGCCTGGGCTTCTCCCTGTAGCACCATCCTGTCGAGGCTGTCATGACCGAAGAGACCACGCGCACACCGCGGCTCAAGCCGATCGAGCGCCGGGCGTTCCTGCGTTACAGCCTGTTCGGCGCGACCAGCGCCGGACTGGGAGGTTTCGCCCTGTCCGCACTCGGATTCATGTGGCCGCGGCCCGGCGACGGGCTGTCCGGTGAGGTGCCACTGGGCATTGCGGCCGACCTCGCTGCAGAGATCATCGCCACACGCGCGCCCATCCGGGTGCCGGAGGGCGGGATCTCGATCCTCGTCTGGAATCCGCAGACCTCCGGGGCCATGGCCGCATACGGCGACGGCCATCAGGCCGTACTCGACGACACCACCGCACTGATGGCTCTCAACACCCAGTCCTGTCCGCACCTCGGGTGCGCGGTGCCGTGGTGCCAGACCTCCCAGTGGTTCGAGTGTCCGTGCCACGGATCGCGCTACAACCGGTACGGCGAGTGGACCGACGGCCCCGCACCCCGCGGCCTCGACCGCTACCCGTCGTTCATCGACGACGACGGGCAGTTCGTCGTCGACGTGAGCAACATGCTCTCCGGTCCGGCCCGGACCGCCAACGTCCTCGAGCAGCCGCCCGAGGGTCCGAACTGCGTCGACGTCTGAGTCCGGGAGCAATCGATGCCTGACATGATCCTGCTCGTGGAGAGCGCCGGGAGCGGTACCTCGGTCCCGATGATCATCCTGTTGATCGCGCTCGCGGCCTTCGCGGTCGCCTACTTCGTCGTGGGCCCCGGTCGCCGTCGCGGTCCCCGTCGCCACGCTGACATCCCGCTGGGCATGCGTCCGGCCCACTCCGACGAGGAGCTCGAGGGGCCCGGCATGGAACGTGCCATGGCCTGGGGTGTCGCGCTGGCCGTGTTCTCCTCGCTGTTCATTCCCCTGTACTGGTTGATCGAGCCGGGCCGCATCGAGAACGCCGTCGAGTCTCAGTACAGCCATGACGTCGCCAGGGGACGCGCCGAGTACCAGAACGCCTGCGCGTCCTGCCACGGCGTGGACCTCGGCGGTGGCTCGGCCCCGCACCCCTCGCCGGAGATCGACACCCCATGGCCGGCGCCGTCGCTGAACAACATCGTCGCGCGCTACCAGGACTCGGAGATCGTCGAGGACGTCCGCGAGTTCATGTGGCTCACGATCTTCCACGGACGCGCCGGCACGCCGATGCAGGGCTTCAGCAAGGATGCAGGAGGCGTCTACAGCGACCACCAGCTGAACGCCATCATCGCCTACATCCTCTCGATCCAGACCGGCGAGGTCGAGGAGATCGACGCGCAGGCGTTCATCGGGCGGTCGGGCGACGACCTGTTCGGCGCCAACTGCGCGCGGTGCCACGGCGAGTCCGCCCAGGGGTACGTCGGCCCGACACTGGTGAACGTCTTCGAACGCTACGGCTGGGACCCCGACGTCGCCGGATCCGAGGACGGGGCGATCGCGGTCGTGCGTGACACCATCGAGCGAGGTCGTGTGGTGCCCGGCAAGGCTCCGATGCCCGGCTTCGAGCAGACCCTGACGCCGGAGGCGATCGACGCGGTCATCGAACACCTCGCGTCGATCCAGCAGACCGGTGGCCCACGCTTCGGGCAGATTGGTGGCCTGCCGGTCATCGTGGAGGAGACGGAGTGACCATGGACCTGTTCCTCGCGGTCGAGGCCGCCATTCCCGCCGATCACCCGGCGGCATGGCTGGCCGTCCCCCTCGGCATCGTCTTCTTCATCGGGTCCGTCTACCTGCTGCTGTGGTCCAGCTATGGCGCTCGCAAGTCGGCAGCGATCACCGGCGTCGCCTGGTTCGGGTTCTCGTTCATCATCGGGCTCTTCTGGTGGTTCGGTGGACCCGGCATCCCGGCGGGACTCGGCATCTCTCACCTTCCCGGTCAGGCAAACGACCACTATCAGAGTGGCTGGCATGCCTTCGAGGAGGGATCCGAACGTGCGGGGTACTTCCCGAGCGTGAACAACATCGCCGAGTTCGTGTCCCTCGAGGAGTACACGGGCGTCGCGGGGCAGTCCGAGGAGGAGATCCAGGGCAACCCCGGACACGCCGACGTTGCCGGATCGGTGTCCCAGGGTTCCGACCGCATGCGCGACCAGTTCCTCCCCATCGACGGCAACGGCGTGGCACAGATCGGCTCGGAGCGGCGTACCCGGTTCGAGGAGGACGCGGCGGCCAGTGAGCCCGCGGGCGCGGCGGGACGGATGACGCCGTTCTACACCGCGGTCGCCGTGGACGACCCGTACCTGATCGACGACCCGACGACCGGGGTGCGCCTGGCTCGACAGGAGTTCCAGGCCGTCGCCACGTTCACCGATGCCGACGGCGTCCCGCTCGAGCCGGTGGCGGTGGGCGAGTCCGCGAACTGGTTCTCGTTCTACGACCCCGGCCAGGCGTGGTACCCGTCCGCACTGTGGACCGTCTCCATGTTCCTGCTGTTCGTGCTCAGCCTCGTCTGGCTCGACCGCCTCGAGATGCGGGAGAAGCGTGCGCGGACCGACGAGGTGACCGAGGCCGAGGACCTGGCGGTTCCGATCGCCCAGTAGCCCGCGTGGCAGCACCCCCGGACCCGAGTTGGCGTCCCGTCCGGGCGAACGGCACCATCACCACTCGTGCCGAGAGGTCGCTCGTTGCCCGTCCGGATCCTGCTCGCCGTGGTCAGTGTGCTGCTTGCCGCATGTGGCAGCACGGCGTCGGCCGCGGACTGCGAACGGATCGCGGGCGTTCGTGACGGCCTGTGTCCCACGCCCGTCACCGAGCGTCCTGCGGCGCCCCTCGACACGCTGCCGGCGCTGACCGCGGACGGTGTCGACGGGGAGATCTCGCTGCAGGACTTCGTCGGACGCGTGGTCGTCGTGAACTTCTGGGCGTCCTGGTGCGGTCCCTGCCGGGCCGAACAGCCGGACCTCAACGACGCCTACGAGCGGCTGCCGTCCGACGAGGTCGCATTCGTCGGCGTCAACATCGAGGACTCCGAGGCCAACGCGGCGGCCCACCTGCGCGAGTTCGACGTCGCCTACCCCTCGGTGTACGACCCCGCGAACGTCTACGCGTCTCGGTTCCGCGGCGTCGGACCACGCACGATCCCGTCGACGGTGTTCCTCGACACCCAGGGGCGTGTCGCCGCGCGCGTCTTCGGGGTGATCTCGACGAGCGAACTCGTCGGGCTCGCCGATGCCATCGCCTCGGAGGGCTGACCCGTGGCCGAGACCATCCAGGCGATCATCTTCGACGGCAACGTGCTGGCCGCCGGGGTGATCGCGCTCGTTGCCGGCCTGGTGTCGTTCGCCTCGCCGTGCGTCCTGCCGCTGGTCCCGGGCTACCTGTCCTACATGACCGGCCTGTCCGGACAGGACCTCGCGAACCCGTCGGCGCGAGCGCGCGCGCGGGTGCTGGTCGGGTCGGTGCTGTTCGTCGTCGGGTTCGCGATCCCGTTCGTGATGCTCGGCTTCGCCGCGGGACTGGTCAGTGCGATGTTCCGTTCCACGGTGACGCGCATCATCATGGGCATCGTCGTGGCGACCCTCGGGTTGCTGCTGGCACGCGGGCGGCTCATGCGCGAGGTTCGTGTCGCCGACCGTGCACCCACCGGGGGGCTCGCGGGCGCGCCGGTCCTCGGGTTCATCTTCGGCGTGGGCTGGACCCCGTGCCTCGGCCCCGCTGCCGGGGCGATCCTCACGCTGTCCGCCGCCACCGCCGGCGTGTCGACTCGCGGGGCCGTGCTCGGGTTCATCTACGCGCTCGGCCTGGGGTTGCCCTTCATCGCGTTCGGTGTGCTGTTCCGGCGCATGTCCGGGGCGCTCGGGGTGCTCCAGCGCAACGCCCGAGCCCTGCAGGTCGCCGGTGGCGGGATGCTGGTCGTGGTCGGCATCGCACTGGCCACCGGACTGTGGGACCGGTTCATCTTCCTGCTGCGGCCCCTCATCCAGGGCTTCGAGGTGCCGATCTGATGGCGGGAGATCCCACCGCCCGAGACGAGCCCACCGGGGAGGACGCGATCGAGTCGCAGCCTCCTCCCCGCATGAACCCTGCGGTCCGACGGCGATCGACCGCGACGCTGGACGACGGGGTGTTGCGCTTCGTGCTCGCGTCGGTCGCCATGGGGTGGCGGTGGCTGGTGCGGATGCGTACGGCCCTGATCCTGCTCGGTGTCCTCGGGCTCATGACGGCGATCGCGACCGCCGTACCCCAGGCACCCAACGTCCCCGGCACCGTGGAGTCGTGGCTGGCCGGCGACGAGGGCCCGGGGGCAGGGGTCTCCGAGTTCCTCTGGACGATCGGTGCGTTCGACGTCTACGGGTCCCCGGCGTTCCTCGCGCTGCTGCTCGCCCTGTTCCTCAGCCTCACCGCGTGCCTGATCCCGCGCATCCGCGCGTGGGTACGGCTCGTGCGACACAGCCAGCCCCCATTGCTGCGCTTCGAGACGGGGGCACCTCTGGCGTCGTTCGAGGTCGACGCGGAGCGTGACGACGTCCTCGACGCGGGCGAGTCCCTGCTGCGCGAGGGCCACTGGCGGGTCCGCACCTCCCGCCCGGATGACGCGGTGACCCCGCAGGTGGTCGGGGAGAAGGGCCTGTGGAGCCGCGAGGGTGGCAGTCTCGTGTTCCACCTCAGCTTCTACGTCCTGCTCGCGGCCATCGTGTTCGGACAACTGGTGAGCTTCGAGGGCCAGCGCGGGGTGATCGAGGGAGAACCCGGCTTCGCCGACACGGAGGTCTCCTACTGGACGTATCGGCCGGGTCGATGGTTCGACGGTGCCGACCATGCCGGGTGGCGCATGGACCTGGAGCAGTTCCACGTCGACTGGATTCGTGACCCGCTGGCCCCCGGCGCCGGTCAGCCCACGACGTTCGCGTCCGACGTGGTCGTCACCCCAGCGGACGGTGGAGACCCGGTCCGCGCGACCGTCGAGGGCAACCGTCCGCTCGTCGTCGACGGGATGAAGATCCACCAGCTCGACTGGGGGTACGCGCCGCTGGTCGAGATCGTGGTCGACGGTCAGGTCGTGCACTCCGCGTTCCTCACCACGGTCGCCGACGAGGACGGTGCGTTCCGCGGCGCGGCGAAGGCTCCGGCCGCAGATCCGGACGTCGGCCTGGAACTCGAACTGTTCCCGTTCGCGCCTGATGGCGACGACGGGTGGCCGCGGCTGACCGGCGCCCCGTGGGACGAGGCGCCGTTGCTCGTCTACCACCAGTGGCGGGGCGACCTGCAGCTCGAACGCACCCAGCAGCTCATCACCGAGCTCGACACGGACGCCCTCGACGCCGCCGGGGTCGGGTTCCTGCGGCCCGGGCAGGAGGCCCAACTCGCCGGAGTGACGGTCCGGTTCGTCGAGCTGCGTCGGTGGGTGGGGTTCCAGGTCAGCACGCGACCGCAGATTCCGTGGCTGCTCGTCGGGTCCGCGCTGCTCGTCCTGGGACTCGTGCCTGCCCTGTACGCCTACCGCCGCCGCCTGTGGATCGTCGCGCACCCCGGTGGCGGCACCGGCCGTACCCTCGTGCGCATCCACGGGCGCTCGTTCCAGCGCGCCGACGCGTTCGACGAGGAGTGCGGCACGTTCGCGCGTGCACTCGAGGAGCGGCTCGCACGACCGAGATCCCGCTCCGGTGCGGGCGCTGTGTCCAGCACGGAGGCATGATGAACGATCAGCTCGCCGAGATCTCCCGGTTCCTGTACTCGCCGGTGACCGTCGCCCTGTACTTCGCGGCGGCGTTCACCTACCTGGTCGCGCTGACCACCACCGTCGGTCGGCGTGAGTCGTCGGTGCGCGGGCGACGGGCCCAGCAGGTGGGTGCCGTGCTCGCCATGGCAGGCGTCGGTGGCCACGTCGCGCACGAGATCGTCCGTGGGCTCGCGCAGAGCCGCTTCCCGCTCGGCAACATGTTCGAGGTGACCTCGCTCATGGCGCTCGTCGGTGTCGCCGGCGGTGTGGGCTACCTGCAGTTCGTGCGCAGGCGCGGGGAACTCAACGGATTCGTGCTGCTCGCCGGCGGCCTGCTCATGGCGTTCGCGGGACTGATGTACGCCGAACCCGGGCCGCTGATGCCCATCCTCGACACGTGGTGGCGCCATTTCCACGTCTCCCTGCTCGTCGGGGCGATGGGCGTGTTCGCCGCCGGGTTCGTCTTCAACACGCTGTACCTGCTGCGCGAGCGCGCGGATCGGCGCCTCGAGGCGCACCATCGGGTTCCCGTCGCATCGGGCGGCGGGGTCGACCTGGGGGCGTCGGAGGCGCGCGCCGTCGGTGGGCTCGAGGACCATGAGGACGACCTCCCCGATGCCCCCGGCTCGGTGGCCACGGCGGACCGTTCCACGTTCGGGCTGCAGCGCCGAGGCACCTCCGTGCTCTGGCTGACGGTCGGGACGTTCGTCGGGACGGGACTGGTCTCCTGGGTGTTCATCGTCAGCGCCTCCGACGTGACCTGGGGGGTCGCCCGGTTCCTGGGCATCAACCTGGCGATGGTCGCGGCCGCACTGGTCGCCCGGTGGTTCGTCCCGTTCCTCCCGTCGGCCGACACGCTCGACGGGCTCGCGCACCGGACCATCGTGTTCGCGTTCGTGATCTGGACGGTGGGGACCATCGCGGGGGCGATGTGGGCGGAACAGAGCTGGGGCCGGTTCTGGGGCTGGGACCCCAAGGAGACCGGCGCGTTCCTGACGTGGATCGCCTACGCCGGCTACCTCCATGCCCGTGCGACCCGCGGTGTCCGAGGACGCCGGGCCGCGTGGATCGGGGTGGGGGCGTTCTTCACCCTGATGGCCACGTACCTCATCGCCAACTACGTGATCGTGGGGTTCCACTCGTACGCCGGCATCTGACCGGACCCGTCATTCCCGCAGCGCACGCCCGACCACGGTCTGCACGTCGTCACGTCGCAGCTTGCCCATCGGGTCGCGGGGCAGCGCGTCGGTGATCACCAGTCGTTGCGGCGCCCACGCGGCCGGATGGTTCCGGCGAACGTGGTCCCGCGCGGCCTGGAGCGTGACCGGTTCGGCGCCGGGTTCGACGACGACGACCGCCACGACGACGTGACCCCACTCCGGGTCCGGCCAGCCCGTCACCGCCGCGTCCCGGATGCCCGGGTGTGCTCGCAGGGTGTCGGCCACCGCCTCCGCAGGCACGTTCTCCCCGCCCGTCACCACGACGTCGTCGGCGCGCCCGTGGACCTGCACGCGTCCGTTCGTGACCGTCCCGACGTCGCCGGTCACGAACCAGCCCTCGTCGTCGAGCACGGGAACGGGGTCGGGATGCAGGCTCGTCAGCAGCATGGGGCCCCGGATGCGCAGTCTCGCGTCGGTCGTCGTCGACACCTCGACCCCGTCGAGAGGTACCCCGTCGTACACGCAGCCGCCGCAGGTCTCGGTCATCCCATAGGAGCGCACGACGCGGACTCCCCGTCGACGAGCCCCGGCGACCGCCTCCTCGTCGACGGGACCGCCTCCGACGAGGATCGTGTCCACGTGGTCGAGCACCTCGGGAGAGGACGCGACGATGCGGCGCAGCTGCGTGGACACCAGCGACACGATCCATCCGTCCGGGGCGGCGATCCGACGCGGGTCGTCGACGACCTCGGGTTCGGTCCCGCACTGCCAGGCACGCAGGAACACCTGGAGGCCGGCGACGTGGTGGGCCGGCAGGGTCAGCATGAAGCGGGCGCCCGCGCCGACGCCGAGCCGGTCCAACGAAGCGCGCGTGGAGGCGGCGAGCGCGTCGTGGGACAGCACGACCCCACGCGGTGCGCCCGTCGAACCCGACGTGGTGACCACCAGTGCCGTGCCGTCGACGACCCCGACCGGCTCGTCGAGACTGCGCCGCGCCAGCCCCGACCCGGTGTGCTGGACGATGGCGTGCGGGCGGTGGCGTGCGAGGATCTCCGCCACGTGCTCGTCGGTGCCCTCGGCTGCTGCGGGAGTCGTCCAGGGCAGGGGAAGGACGGCGTCGCCGGCGTCCCACAGGGTGCGCAGCTGGTCGCCGAAGACGTCGGGCGGAGCCTGCAGGGCGACGAGGCGTGTGGTCACCGGGGCCTCGGGACGATGTCGGCGGGGACGGGCAGGACGTCTTCGCTAGCGTAGATCGTGCGGTGGGCGTCGCCCACGCTGCACGGTCGAGGAGGTCGGCGCATGGTGTCCGAACTGTTCGCCGACGATCGGTGGGAGCTCGTTGGTGGGTTCGAGGACCTCACCGACGTCACCTACCACCGGTGCGTCGACCAGCCGACGGTCCGCATCGCGCTCGATCGTCCCGAGGTGCGAAACGCGTTTCGACCCCGCACCGTCGACGAACTGGTCCGAACGCTCGACCACGCCCGGACGAGCCCGGACGTCGGGTGTGTGCTGCTCACGGGCAACGGACCGTCACCGAAGGACGGCGGGTGGGCGTTCTGTTCCGGGGGCGACCAGCGCATCCGCGGGCGTGACGGCTACCGGTACGACGAGGACACCGCACCCGACGACACGGTCGAGGCGTCGGCCCGTGTCGGCCGGCTCCACATCCTCGAGGTGCAGCGGATCATCCGTTTCATGCCCAAGGTCGTCGTTTGTGTCGTGCCGGGTTGGGCGGCAGGGGGAGGCCACTCCCTGCACGTGGTGTGCGACCTGACGCTCGCGAGCCGCCAGCACGCCCGGTTTCGCCAGACCGACCTCGACGTCGCCTCGTTCGACGGCGGCTTCGGGTCTGCGTACCTGGCTCGGCAGGTCGGGCAGAAGTTCGCGCGCGAGATCTTCTTCCTCGGGGACACCTACGACGCCGAGCAGGCGCACCAGATGGGCATGGTCAACGCCGTGGTGGACCACGAACGCCTCGAGGAGGTCGCCCTCGAGTGGGGGGCCCGCATCACCGGGAAGTCACCGACCGCCACCCGGATGCTGAAGTTCGCGCTGAACCTGGTGGACGACGGGCTGGTCGGACAGCAGATGTTCGCCGGCGAGGCAACACGGCTCGCCTACGGAACCGACGAGGCCGTCGAGGGACGCGACTCGTTCCTCGAGAAGCGCCCGCCGGACTGGTCCGGGTCGCCGTACCACTACTGACCACGACCCGTCCGCCGCAGCGGGCCGACGCGACAGGACACCATCACCCATGCGTGCACACCTCGAGGCGGCCCGGCCGCGAACCCTGCCGGCCGCCGTCGCCCCCGTCCTCGTCGGCACCGCCGCCGCACACCGCGCACCCTTCGACCTGTCGGTCGGGCGCGCCCTGCTCGCGCTCGTCGTCGCACTGGCCCTGCAGGTGGCCGTCAACTACGCGAACGACCTCTTCGACGGGTTGAAGGGGGTCGACACCGCGCAGCGGACCGGACCGCGCCGCGCCGTCGCCAGCGGTCTGATCACCCCCCGGGCCATGGCCTGGTCGACCGGGATCGCACTGTTCGTCGCTGCCCTCGCCGGTCTGACCCTGGCCTGGCTCGTCGGGTGGGAACTGCTGCTCGTCGGGGTCGGGGCGATGGTGGCGGTACTGGGCTACTCGGGAGGCCGGCACCCGTATGCGTCGCGGGGCCTGGGCGAGCTCAGCGTGTTCGTGTTCTTCGGGGTGGTCGCGACGGTCGGGTCGCAGTACGTGCAGGACGGGCACATCGGGCTCGTGTCGGTGGTCGCGTCCGTGCCCATCGGCTTCCTCGCGGTGGGGCTGCTCGTGGTCAACAATCTGCGCGACATCCCGACGGACGAACTCGCCGGCAAGCGCACGCTCGCGGTGCGCCTGGGGGACGGTGCCACGCGCACCCTGTTCACGAGCCTGCTGCTGGGTGCCCTCGTCGGGCTCGGGGTGTTGGCGCTCGCGGCGGGCAGCCCGTGGCCCCTGCTCGGACTCGTCGCGGCACCGCTGGGGCTCGGGGCCGTCGCCGTGGTCCGTGGAGGCGCGACCGGTCGCGAGCTCGTCCCGGCGCTCGAGCGCACCGCTCGCTTCCAACTCCTGCTCGCGCTCGGTGCGGCGCTCGGCCTGCTCGTCGCCGGATCGGGTGGTGCGCTCACGGCAGCGGCCGTCGGGACGGCCGGGGCGGCCGTCGGGACGGCCGGGGCGGCCGTCGGGGTCGTCACGTGACACCCGTGGTGGAGGTCCACCCGTTTCGCGTCGGCATGCGCCTGCGGTTCCGACGTGTGGACCACCGCGACGGGATGCTCGTGCACGGGCCCGCCGGGTGGGCGGAGTTCTCCCCGTTCCCTGACTACGGCCCCGAGTACGCCTCGCGGTGGCTCGCGGCAGCGATCGAGTCGGCGACCACCGCGCCACCCGCACCACGGCGTGAGGCCGTGGCCGTCAACACGACGGTGCCGGCCGTCGGCCCCGAGGTTGCCTTCGCGCTCGTGCAGGCGTCCGGGTGCACGACGGCCAAGGTCAAGGTGGCCGAACCGGGCCAGGACCTCTCCGACGACGTCGAACGCGTGGCGGCGGTCCGTGATGCGCTCGGTCCCGACGGGCAGGTGCGCATCGACGCCAACGGAGGCTGGGACCTGGAGACGGCGGTGCTCGCCGTGAAGCGACTCGCTTCGGTGGCGGCAGGCCTCGAGTACGCCGAACAGCCGTGCCGGACCGTCGAGGAACTCGCGGCCCTGCGTCGCCGGGTCGATGTCGCCATCGCTGCGGACGAGTCGATCCGGACCGGAGACGATCCGATCCGGGTGGCCCGGCTCGACGCGGCCGACCTCGTCGTCGTCAAGGTGCAGCCACTCGGAGGCATCTCCCGGGTGCTCGAGGTCGTGGATCGGTGCGGGCTGCCCGCGGTCGTGTCCTCTGCGGTGGAGACCTCTGTGGGGCTGGCCGCAGGCGTGGCGCTGGCCGCCGCCCTTCCCCGGCTGCCGTACGCGTGTGGGCTCGGGACCGCGACGCTGCTCGAGTCCGACGTCGTCCACGATCCGCTGGTGCCGGTCGCGGGTCACCTGCCTGTGCGCACCGTGGCCCCCGCACCGGACCTGCTCGCGTCCGCACGTCCGTCGGACGAGGATGCGGCGGCGCTGCTCGCGCGGTTCGATGCCGCGGCGCAGCACCTGGAGGGTGTGGCGGGCGACATCGCGCGTGGCCGGGTCGAGGGAGGTCGATGATGGACGCACCGAATCCGGCGACGGCCGGTGCCCGTGCGCTGGTCGACGAGTTCGCCCGGCTCGGGGTGACGCACGCCGTGCTGGCCCCGGGTTCCCGATCGGCCGCGCTCGCGTTCGCGCTGCACGACCACCCCGACGTCGCGCTGCACGTCCATGTCGACGAAAGGTCCGCGGGATTCGTCGCGCTGGGCCTGGCTCGGGCGACCGGACGCCCGGCACTGGTCGTGACCACCAGCGGCTCTGCCGTGGCCAACCTGCACCCGGCCGTCATCGAGGCCGACGCGGATCACGTGCCGCTGCTGCTGCTCACGGCGGACCGGCCGGCAGAACTGCGCCACACCGGCGCCAACCAGACGATCGACCAGGTGGGCCTCTTCGGCCGCGCCACCCGATGGTCCGTCGACGTTCCCGCGACCGAGGACCGGGCCGATGCGGTGGGGCTGTGGCGGTCCACGGCCTGCCGAGCGTTCGCCCACGCCATCGGCTCCGTCGGGCCACCCGGACCCGTGCAGGTGAACGTCGCATTTCGCGAGCCGACCGTGCCGGCGACCGACGACGGCCGCAGTCCCGCCGCGTCCTTCACCCACGATGTGGCCGGCCGGCCCGACGGGCAGCCCTGGACCCGGGTCGAGCGGACGGAGGTGTCACCGACCGACCGCGAACTCGCGGACCTGGCCGAACAGGTCCGCGAGTGTCCGCGCGGGGTGCTGGTCGTGGGCCAGACCGCGTCGGGGACCGACGGGATCGCCGCGCTGGCGGAGGCTGCCGGGTGGCCGATCCTCGCCGAACCCACGGGCACGGTGCGGTCGTCGCCACGCGCGATCGCCCATGCGCACCACCTCGCGTCCCATCGCGGGTTCCTCACCACCCAGCGACCAGGACTGGTCGTGCGTGTCGGACGATCGACGCTGTCCCCGGCGATCGATGCGGCCCTCGACGGGGTGCCTCAGGTGCTGATCGACCGCGACGGGTCGTGGCTCGACTCCCGTCGTGCGCTGCATCGTGTCGTGGTCGGCGATCCCGACCGGACCGCTGCCCGGCTGGCCGAGCGCCTGGCCGAGGATGGTGACGCGACCGATCCCACGTGGTGGAACCGATGGCGAGCCGCCGACATCGCCGTCGACGACGCCATCGGTACCGCGCTCGCGCCGCGGACCGCACCGAGCGAGCCGGGCATCGCCCGGGACGTCGCGGCGATCGTGCCGGGGGGAACGGTCGTCGTCGGCGCGTCGTCGATGCCCCTGCGCGATCTCGATCGCTACGCGGCGGTGGGCTCGGCGGCGTCGTTCACGTCGAACCGGGGCACGTCGGGCATCGACGGGTTCGTGTCGACCACCCTGGGGGTCGCGCTCGGGGCCGGCGGCCCGGTGGTGGGCGTGGTCGGCGACCTGGCGTTCCTCCACGATGCCAACGGACTGCTGCTCGATGCCGCCGAACCCCTGGGACCGGTGGTGTTCGTCGTGGTCGACAACGACGGGGGAGGCATCTTCTCATTCCTCCCGCAGGCCGGGTTCGATCCGCCCTTCGAGCGGGTCTTCGGCACCCCCCACGGGCGCGACCTGTCACACGTGGGTCGGCTCCACGGGGTGGCCTGGCACACGGCCGAGACGGCGGACGACGTGCCGCGGCTCGTGCTCGACGCACTCGGGCACACCGGGGTGTCGGTGGTGCACGTGCGCACCGACCGCCGGGAGAACGTGGACGTGCATCGCGAACTCGACGCCGCCGCAGCGCGGGCACTCGACGCACTCGACTGACGCGGCGCGGTGCAGGGGGTCGGGTCCGTTCGAGCCCGATCAGTCGAGGGGAGACAGCACCCGCTGCATGGCCAGCAGCTTGAGACGGGTCTCCTCGAGTTCGTCCTCGGGCAGCGATGCGCCGACCACCCCGACCCCGGCGAACAGCCGGGCGCGTGCTCCCTCGAGGTGGGCGCACCGCAGGGCGATGCCGAACTCGCCATCGCCAGAGTGGTCGAACCATCCGACCGGTGCGGCGTACCGGTGTCGGCCCATGCCCTCCAGTTCGGCGATCACCTGAAGGGCGACGTCGCGAGGCGTGCCGCCCACCGCCGCGGTCGGGTGCAGGTCGCCCGCCAGCTCGAGCACGTGTGGTCGACCGCTCGCACGACCTGCGACGTCGGTCGCGAGGTGCTGCACGTTGTCGAGCCGCAGCAGTCCTGGTCCGGTCGCCTCCGTGGGCTCGTCACACCGCGCGTCGAGCACCTCGCGGACCGAGGTGACTGCGAGCTGGTGTTCCCACCGGTCCTTGTCGCTGTCGAGCAGGGCGCGACCGAGCCGCTCATCGAGGACCGGGTCGTCGGATCGGGCGGCGGTCCCGGCGAGCACCCGTGAGGTCACGGTGTCGGCGTGCCGCGCCACGAGCAGTTCGGGCGTCGCACCGACCAGACCGTCCGCGATGAACGTGTGGCAGGAGGGGAACGTCGTCGTCAGCCGCCGCGCCACGTCGACGGGGTCGAACACCTCGCGGGACCACAGCGCGTGATCGCGGGCGAGCACGACCTTGTCGAGTCGGCCGGCGTCGATCATCTCCACGGCCAGGGCGACGGCCTCGAGCCATCGGAGGTCGGGAATCGAGGCACCGGCGTAACGGGGCCGGTCGTGGCGCGGTCGGGGGCGCGGGTCGGTGCCGGGACCGGGCACCGGCGGGGAACCGTCGGGATCCACCGTGGTGCACCACGTGACCCCGTCACGCCGCGCGACCAGCGTGCGGGGTACGACGATCGTCGAGCCGGCGGTGTCGGGATCGAACGTGAACGACGCGATCGCCACCCCGCGCGACCCGGTCCGGCCGACGGCGTCGTCCACGTCGGCGCCGGCCAGTGCGGCGGTCACCTCGTCGGCTGCCCGGGTGAAGCGGCCGGTTCCCGTGCCGGGGTCGACGTGCAGCGCTCGTCCCCACCCGACGAACCCATCACCGTCGCGCACCCAGGCGACGATGTCGTCGCGATCTGGCGCCAGGTCGAGCAGCGGTCGGTCGTCGTCCAGAACCGTCGACCGGACGTGCAGGGTCACGCCGACGCCCCGGCGTCGTCCTGGTCGTCGCGGAGTTCGGTGAGCACGCGTTCCGTCGCGACGGCCAGCAGTCTCCGTCGCAGGTGGTGGGCGACCAGCCGCTCGGTCGCCGGGAGCATCCGCTGGTAGGCGTCGACCATCCGCTGTCCGGCCTCCTCGGCCGACGGCGACGAACCGTGTGACGGGTCGCGCACGAAGCGCAGGAACGCGTCGACCGCGGACCGGGCAATCTGGTCGACCGCGGCATCGGTGTCGCGGGCGATCGTGAGCAGTTCGCCCAGCGGCAGGCCCGCGTCGAGCAGGACCATGCCGGCACGCACCGCCTCGACGTCGGCCTGCGACCAGCGCGCCGTGCCGTCGGCATCGACGTGGTGGGGCCGCAGCAGGCCGGCTCGGTTGACCGCGTCCAGCAGGGCGCGCGTGGCACCAGTGGCCGTGGCGAGCCCCTCGAGGTCGAGGTCCGCCTTTTCGTCGTCGACGACGGCGTCGACCAGTGCGGCGTCCGCCGGGTCGGGCGGCACCGGTGGTGACGACCCGCCCGGATGCGGGGAGTCGGAGGAGGCCATGGTGCGTGGTCCCTGGGTCGACGGGTGTGGCCGCTCGACGGTCCGGGCCCCTGGTGCCGACGCCGGGTTCGTCGCGACGCCGAACTCATCGCGAGGCCGGCCTCGGGTGCGAGGTGTGAAGGTAGCCTCCGACGATCTCACTGCCGGAGTGCGCCGGTCCGCGTGCGGACCTCCCGGTGGTCCCACGACCCTCCGAGGCCCAGGGTGGACACGAGTCAGACGCCATTGCCGGATCCCGGTCGCCAGGGCAAGGACGCCGCACTGGTCCAGGCCATGTTCGACCGGGTCGCTGCGCGCTACGACGTGGCGAACACCGTGCTGTCGCTGGGGCAGGACGCACAGTGGCGGCGCGTCACCGCCGCCGCGGCCCAACCGGCCGGCAGGCGGGTGCTGGACGTCGCGTCGGGTCCGGGCAACGTCGCCCGGGAGATGGTCGCTCGCGGAGCGGAACACGTGTACGCGCTGGACCTGTCGCTGAACATGCTCGAGGTTGGTGCCCGTCGGGGCGACGGGCGGATCAGCTGGATCAACGCCGACGCCCTCGCGCTGCCCCTGCCCGATGCGTCGGTGGATGCCGTGACGATCAGCTTCGGGCTGCGCAACGTGCCCGACCCGCAGGCGGCGATCCGTGAGTTCGCACGGGTGACCCGCCCCGGTGGCCGCATCGTGGTGTGCGAGTTCGCCTCGCCGGTGCATCCGACATTCCGTCGGATCTATCGCCGGTACCTGGTGGGCCTGCTGCCGCAGGTCGCGCGCCTCGTGTCGTCGTCGGCGCCGGCCTACCAGTACCTCGCCGACTCGATCCTGGCCTGGCCGGACCGGCGGGTCGTTGCGGACTGGTTGACCGAGGCCGGGTGTCACGACGTGCGGGTGCGCGACCTCTCCGGTGGGATCGTCGCCGTGCACCGGGCGGTACGCCAGTGACGGCGCGATGCGCCCGATGGCACGCGCCGGACGCACGCGGATAGACTCACGCGGACTTCGTGAATTTTTTCACGAAGTGGCGGACGGGGCGCCTGGCGGCCCGTGTCCGCACCACGTGACGATCGCGCACACACCACGACCATCGCCCACCAGGACGACACCATGCCCGCCACCAACGGACACGGCGCCCCGATCGACGCCGACGTCGTCGTGATCGGCGCCGGTCCCGGGGGAGCGGCCGCAGCGGCACACCTGGCGATGCGGGGTCGCGACGTGGTGCTGCTCGACAAGGACCGGTTTCCCCGGGACAAGGTGTGCGGAGACGGTCTGACCCCACGCGTGGTCCGTGAACTGCTCGCGCTCGGCATGGACGACGAGGCCCACGGACGCGTCGACGGCTGGGCGACCCAGCGTGGACTGCGGATCCACGGGGGACACACGGCGATGGAACTGCCGTGGCCCGAACTCGACGACTGGCCGTCGTGGGGCGCCACCGCGACCCGACGGGTGTTCGACGAGGCGGTCGCGCGTCGTGCCACCGCGCTCGGGGCCACCTTCATCGAGGGGGCGCGGGTCACCGCGCCGCTCTGGCGCGACGCCTCGCGCGATCGCGTGGTCGGCGTGGAGGCGTTCGTCGAGGGTGGTGCCCCGTTGCGGGTGCGTGCTCCCGTCGTGATCGCCGCCGACGGAGCCAGCGGGACGATCGCGCGGCACCTCGGGTCGCAGCGTCGGAGGGACCGCCCGATGGCGGTCGCCGCGCGCACCTACTACCGGTCCTCGCGCTCTGACGACGAGTGGATCAGCTCGTTCCTCGACCTGCGGGACGGTGCGGGGGGCCTGCTGTCCGGCTATGGCTGGGTGTTCCCGCTCGACGACGGCACCATCAACGTCGGGCTCGGGTTGCTGTCGACGTCGAAGGACTTCCAGTCGACGGCCTATCGGCAGATGCTCACGTCGTGGGCGGAGGGGCTCGCCGACGAGTGGGAGACGACCGAGGACCGGCGTGTGGGACCGATCGGTTCGGGCCCGATCCCGATGGGCTTCAACCGGACCCCGCTGCACCAGCGTGGCGTGCTGCTCGTCGGCGATGCAGGCGGGATGGTCAATCCGTTCAACGGCGAGGGCATCTCCTACGCCATGGAGGCAGGTGCACTCGCCGCCGAGGTGGCCGACGACGCGATCGCCGCACGCAGCACCAGGATCCTCGACACGTACGACCAGCGGCTGCGGCGTCGATGGGGTGGCTACTTCACGTTGGGTCGGGTGTTCGCGGAACTCGTGGGCAACCCCACCGTCATGCACGTGTGCACCGAGTACGGCATGCCCATCCGCCCGCTCATGGAACTCGTGCTGAAGCTGATGGCACACCTGACGGACGACCACCCGAGCGACGCCCACGACGTGGTCATCAACACGCTCCAGCGCCTGGCCCCGGCGGCATGACCATGACCGTCGCCTCCCACCGAGCCGTGCGCATCTTGCGACACGCGTCGAGCGGCCCCTACGGTTGCCCACCGGGCTCTCCGTGGGGTGCGGACGCGCACACCCGTCGATCGGCGACCCCGCCATGTGGCGGCGACGACACCGGCACCGGACAGGAGGGCGTGTTCACGTGCTGAACGAGTTCCTTCCCATCGCGCTCCTGGCGGGCCTGGCGGTGCTGTTCGCCGTGGGATCCCTGGCGGTCAGCAGCCTCGTCGGCCCGCGGGCACCCAACCCGACGAAGCTCTCCGCGTACGAGTGCGGCAACGAACCGCTCGCCCGCGTGCCCGAGGTGCGGTTCCCGGTCAAGTTCTACCTCGTGGCGATGCTGTTCCTCGTGTTCGACATCGAGGCGGTGTTCCTCTACCCGTGGGCCGTCGTCTTCCGCGAGCTCGGATGGTTCGGGCTCGGGCAGATGGCGCTGTTCATCGGGGTGCTCGGTGTCGCGTTCATCTACGAGATCGGCCGGGGAGGCCTCGAATGGGACTAGAGACGAAGCTCCCCAACGGGATCCTGCTCACGAACCTCGAACGGTTCGTCAACTACTCCCGGTCGACGTCCCTGTGGCCGGCGACGTTCGGTCTCGCGTGCTGCGCGATCGAGATGATGGCCGTCGGTGGGCCGCGTCACGACGTGTCACGCTTCGGCATGGAGGTCTTCCGGGCCTCGCCACGACAGGCCGACCTGATGATCGTCGCGGGCCGGGTGTCCAACAAGATGGCCCCGATCCTGCGGCGGATCCACGACCAGATGTCCGACCCCAAGTGGGTCCTGTCGATGGGCGTGTGCGCGACGTCCGGTGGCATGTTCAACAACTACGCGCTCGTGCAGGGTGTCGACCACATCGTGCCGGTCGACATGTACGTGCCGGGCTGCCCGCCTCGCCCCGAGATGCTGATGGACGGGATCCTGCAGCTCCACGCGAAGATCCGCAACGAGACCTTCGAGCAGCAGGGGGCCCGGTCATGACCGGCGCCACGGTTCCGACCCCGGGTCGCGGCCTGTCCGGCGACGCGCTGGACCACGACGCACTGTCGGATCGCATCCGCCAGCGGTTCCCCGACGCGGTGACCCGCGTCGAGCACGGGTCACCGATCATCGACGTGACGCCGGACCAGCTCGTGGAGCTGCTCACGTACTGCAAGGTCGACGAGCAGCTCTCGTGCGCGCTGCTCGCGGATCTGTCTGCGGTGCACTGGCCCGCTGGGGAGCACGTCGTCGAGCGCCAGCCGTCGACCACCGGGTGGCCCGACCACCGGGTGTCGCGAGACGTGGGGGCGATCGAGGTCGGCTACGTCCTGCGGTCGCTGGAGCGCAACCACTGGCTGCGGGTGGTGACGTCGACTTCCGACACCGATCCTCGTCTGCCGTCGGTCACCGGTGTGTTCGAGACCGCGAACTTCCACGAGCGCGAGGTCTACGACTTCTTCGGGGTCGAGTTCGAGGGGCACCCGGACCTGACGCGCATCCTCATGCCCGACGACTGGGTCGGCCACCCCCAGCGCAAGGACTACCCGCTCGGCGGCGTCGACATCGCCTACGAGAACGAGAAGTTCATCCCGCCCCCGGACGAACGCATGCTGCGGGAGGTGGTGGAATGACGGCATCGACCACACCCGACGACGTCTTCGTCGAGGGCGCGGACTGGGAGGAGGTCGTCGACGCGGTCGGCTCGGACCGCCTCACGGTCAACATGGGTCCCCAGCACCCGTCGACGCACGGCGTGCTGCGTCTCGTCCTCGAACTCGACGGGGAGACGGTCACCGACCTGAAGCCCGTGATCGGCTACCTGCACACCGGGATCGAGAAGAACGCCGAGTACCGCACGTGGGTGCAGGGATGCACGTTCTTCACGCGCATGGACTACCTCGCGCCGCTGTTCAACGAACTCGGGTACTGCCTCGCGGTGGAACGGCTGCTCGACATCGAGGTGCCCCAACGGGCCAGTGCCGTGCGCGTCATCCTGACCGAGTTCAACCGGATCTCGAGCCACCTCGTGTGGCTGGCGACCGGAGGCATGGAACTCGGTTCGACCACGATGATGACGTTCGGGTTCCGGGAACGGGAGCACATCCTCGACCTGTTCGAGTCCCAGTCCGGGCTGCGGATGAACCACGCCTACATCCGGCCCGGTGGCCTGGCACAGGACGTGACCGACGACTTCGTCGAGCACTGCGAGGCGCTGCTGCGCAAGCTGCCGGAGAAGATCGGCGAGTACGAGGACCTGCTGCTGCACAACCCCATCTGGGTGGACCGCCTCGAGGGGGTCGGGGTCATCTCCGCGGAGCGGTGCATCGAACTCGGGGTCACGGGTCCGCTGCTGCGGGCTGCCGGGGTGCCCTGGGACCTGCGACGTGCCCAGCCGTACAGCGGCATCGACCAGTACGACTTCGACGTGCCCACCGAGTCCACCGCCGACTCGTACGCGCGCTTCCTCGTCCGGCTCGAGGAGATGCGCCAGTCGCTGCGCATCATCCGCCAGGCGATCGACACGCTGCCCAGCGGTCGGGTCATGGTCGAGGACCGACGCATCGCCTGGCCGTCACAGCAGTCGCTGGGTGCGGACGGCGTCGGCAACGATCCGGAGTACATCCGTCACATCATGGGCGAGTCGATGGAGTCGCTCATCAACCACTTCAAGCTGGTCACGCAGGGATTCACGGTCCCCGCCGGTCAGGTGTACGTGCCCGTCGAGTCCCCGCGCGGTGAACTCGGGTACGCCGTCACGTCGACCGGTACGAACAAGCCCTACCGCGTGCACGTACGCGAGCCCAGCTTCGTCAACCTGCAGGCCGCCCGAGAGATGTCCAGAGGCCACATGGTCGCCGACGTCATCGCGGTGGTCGCGTCGATCGACCCCGTCATGGGTGGCGTCGACCGCTGAACCGCACCAGGAGTCACTGACCGATGACCATGTCCGACGACACGCGCCGCGACGCCGAGCGTCTCGTGCAGCGGTATCCCGTTGCACGGGCGGCGCTGTTGCCGTTGCTCCACCTCGTGCAGTCCGAGGAGGGCCACGTCGGCGATGACGGCATCGCGTTCTGCGCCGACATGGTCGGGGTGTCCCACGCGGAGGCCGCTGCCGTGGCGACCTTCTACACGATGTACAAGCGCGAGGCGTTCGGGGACTACCTGCTGAGTGTGTGCACCAACCCGACCTGCCGGATCGCCGGTGGTCAGGAGATCCACGATCGGTGGGTCGCCGCGTGCGGTCCCGACCACGTCGACCGTGACGGTGCCGGGGTGATGGTCGAACACGTCGAGTGCCTGGGGATCTGTGACGCTGCACCGGTGGTGCAGGTCAACTACGAGATGTACGGCCCGATGACCGCCGACCAGGCCGACGAGCTGTTGGCCGCAGCGAAGGCGGGCACCCCGCCGGCGTCCAACATCTCCGGGCACACACCCGGCACGTTCCGCGAGGTCGAACGAGAACTGTCCGGCATCGACGACGGCGTGCACGACCACCTGGTCGAGGCCGCGCGCCGTGAGGTCGCCGCCGACGTGCCGCCGGCGTACCGAACCGGCGAGACCGACCTCCCGGTGACCCACCCGGGCGGCGACCGCCTGGGGATCGGCGGCCAGCAGCATCGAGACGATGTGGCGCGCGGACGTGTCGGCGGGAGGGCGGACGCATGAGTGCCACCGGACTCGTCAGTGCGATGTCGTACCGGTACGACATCGCGGGTGTGGACGACATCGACGTCTACGAACAGCACGACGGCTACGTCGGGCTGCGCCGTGCGCTCGAGATGGAGCCCGCCGACATCATCGAGGCCGTCAAGGCCTCGGGCATCCGTGGACGCGGTGGTGCCGGGTTCCCCACGGGCCTGAAGTGGTCGTTCGTCGCCCAGGGCACGGGCAAGCCCGTGTACGTGGTGTGCAACGCCGACGAGGGCGAGCCGGGGACCTTCAAGGACCGGCCGCTGATGGAACGCGACCCCCACCAGCTCATCGAGGGCATGATCGTCGCGGGCGTGGCCCTCAACTCGGAACACGGCTACATCTACCTGCGGGGCGAGTTCGCGCACGCGGGAAGGTCCCTGTCGAAGGCCATCCGCCAGGCGTACGAGAAGGGGTACCTCGGGGCCGACGTCATGGGGTCGGGTCGGCGTTACGACCTCACCCTGCACCGTGGGGCCGGCGCGTACATCTGCGGGGAGGAGACGGCCCTGCTCGACTCGCTCGAGGGTCGCCGCGGGCAGCCTCGCCTGCGTCCGCCATTCCCGGCGGCGCACGGTCTGTTCGGATGTCCGACGACCGTGAACAACGTCGAGTCGATCGCTGCCGTGCCGTTCGTGCTGCGCCACGGGGCGGACTGGTGGCGCCAGTGGGGCACGGAGAAGTCGCCCGGCCCCAAGCTCATGTCCATCTCCGGGGAGGTCAACGCCCCCGGCAACTACGAGGTCGCACTCGGCACCCCGATCCGCGACATGATCGAGATCGCCGGCGGGATGCGTGAGGGCCGTGCACTGCGGTTCTGGTTCCCCGGCGGGTCGTCGACGCCGATGCTTCCCGCCGACCAGGTGGACCTGCCGTACACGTTCGAGGACATCCAGGAGGCCGGGTCCCTGCTCGGCACGGGTGCACTCATGCTGTACTCGGACCAGACGTGCGTCGTCGACACCGTCTGGCGCTTCACCCAGTTCTACGAGCACGAGTCCTGCGGCAAGTGCACCCCGTGTCGCGAGGGCAGCATGTGGCTGTCGCAGATCTACCGCCGCATCGAGACGGGGTCCGGGCGCATGGAGGATCTCGATCTGCTCGAGGACCTGTGCGCGAACATCTTCGGACGGGTGTTCTGCGCGCTCGGAGACGGGATGACCTCGCCGATCGTCTCCAGCCTGACGTACTTCCGGGACGACTACGTCGAGCACATCCGCCGCGGGCGGTGCCCTCTGGGCGCCACCGAACCACGTCGCGACGTGCCCATGCTCGTCACGGGGAGGGCCTGACGTGAGCGCCACCGAGCCGACCGTCGACACGGTCACCCTCACCATCGACGACCGCGCGATCACCGTCCCCGCCGGGACGCTGATCATCCGCGCCGCCGAACGGCTGGGCACGATCGTCCCGCGGTTCTGTGACCACCCGCTGCTCGATCCCGTCGGCGCCTGCCGCCAGTGCATCGTGGAGATCGAGGGTGCCCCCAAGCCGATGATGGCCTGTACCACGCCGGTCGCACCGGACATGGTCGTGCGCACGCACCTGACCTCGGACATGGCGCGCAGGGGGCAGGAGGGAACGATCGAGTTCCTGCTCATGAACCACCCGCTCGACTGCCCGATGTGCGACAAGGGTGGCGAGTGCCCGCTGCAGGACCAGGCACTCAACCACGGTCCCAACGCCTCCCGGTTCG
>JBBDIX010000010.1:0-7554 GCA_040880235.1 Nitriliruptoraceae bacterium | reverse complement strand
GGCATCAAGTTCGCGATGTACATGCTCGCCGAGTACGCCGGGATGATCGCGATGTCGGCGCTCATGGTCGTGCTCTTCCTCGGCGGCTGGCAGATCGCCCCCGGCGTGCCACTGCCCGGATGTGAGGGCACCGCCGGGATCTTCGACTGTGGACTGGCGGGGACGCTGCTCGGCGTGGGCGTGACACTCGGCAAGATCATGGCGCTGGTCTTCGTCATGGTCTGGTTCCGTGTCGCCTACCCGCGCCTGCGCGAGGACCAGCTCCAGCGGTTCTCCTGGCTGGTGCTCGTACCGCTGTCCCTGGCGAACCTGGCCGTCGTGACCGTCCTGAAGGTGATGTTCTGATGGCGACGACCTCACCTCCGGGCGTCGGGCTCCTCAAGGGCCTCGGCGTCACGATCAAGCACCTGGGCCGTCGCCCGGCAACGCAGATGTACCCGAAGGAGCGTCCGGACCTGGCGCCCCGCACCCGTGGTGTGATCGCGCTCATGGACGAGAACTGCACGGTCTGCATGCTGTGCGCGCGCGAGTGTCCCGACTGGTGCATCTACATCGACTCCCACAAGGAGACGGTGCCTCCGGCGAAGGAGGGCGGCCGCGCCCGCACCCGCAACGTCCTCGACCGGTTCGCCATCGACTTCTCGCTGTGCATGTACTGCGGGATCTGCGTCGAGGTGTGCCCGTTCGACGCACTGTGGTGGTCGCCCGAGTTCGAGTACACCGAGTACGGCCTCGATGCACTGCTGCACGAGATGGGGCGCCTGCGCGAGTGGATGGACACCGTGCCGCCGCCTCCGGGCCTCGACGACGGTGCCGTGCCGCCCGCCGAGGTCGTCGACGCCATCGAGTCCGCCGAGAAGGCACTGGCCGCTGCGGCCCAGCCCGCGGTTCCCGCGGCCGAGGCCGGGGCAGGCGCCGACGCTGCCGACGGTGCCGCTGGGGGCGATGCGCCGGCCGCGAAGGTTGCGCCGAAGAAGGCCGATGTCCACGTCGAGGGTGGGCAGATGGACCAGGCGACCTACGACCAGCTGATCGCCGAGGGCAAGTCGGAGCGCATGGCCCGGGCGAAGGCCAAGGCGGCGTGGGTGCGCGCGGAGAAGCAGCGCATCCTCGACGAGGGTTCTGGTGGTGACGCGCCGGCTGAGGACGTGACTGCGGATGCCTCGACCGAGGCCGGGGCCGAACCTGCGGCCGACGGGGAGGCCGAGTCGGGGGACGACGCCACCGACGCTGCCGACGATGCTGCCGGGGGCGATGCGCCGGCCGCGAAGGTTGCGCCGAAGAAGGCCGATGTCCACGTCGAGGGTGGGCAGATGGACCAGGCGACCTACGACCAGCTGATCGCCGAGGGCAAGTCGGAGCGCATGGCCCGGGCGAAGGCCAAGGCGGCGTGGGTGCGCGCGGAGAAGCAGCGCATCCTCGACGAAGGGGGTGGCGAGTGACGGGACACGAACTGGTCTTCGCGGTCGTCGCCGTGATCACCGCCGCTGCTGCGGTGCTGACGGTCACCTCTCGAAACCTCGTCCACGCGGCGCTGTTCCTGGCGACGACACTCGCTGGCATCGCCGGGGTGTTCGTCGTGCTGTACGCGGACTTCCTCGCGCTCGTCCAGCTCATCGTCTACGTGGGCGCGGTCGCCGTGCTGTTCCTCTTCGGGCTGATGCTCACGCGTGCCCCGATCGGACGGGAGGCCCTCGACAGTCAGAACCGGGGGCTCGGCATGGCCGTGTCCGTGGCCCTGTTCGTCGTGCTCGCCGGCCTGATCGTCGACGCGTTCGGTGGCGCACCGCGCGTCGAGGTGTCGGGTCCGAGCATCGCCGACTTCGGCATCGCGATCTTCGCGTCGTGGGTGCTGCCATTCGAGCTGCTGTCGATGCTGCTGCTCGGCGCACTGATCGGTGCGATCCTGCTCGCTCGCCGTGAGGACGGCGAGTCGGGCGAGGTCCAGCCCTCGGTGCCCATCGCGATGTCGGAGCCTCCGGTCGTCGACGTGCACGACCGCGAACTCGTCGCCGGGGACACGGACCGCACGGAGCCGACCGACGGGGGCGCGCGATGAGTCCTCTCGGTCCCCTCCTGCTCGCCACGTTCCTGTTCTGCGTCGGGGTCTACGGTGTGATCGCCCGCCGCAACGCCGTGCTGGTGCTCATGAGTGTCGAGCTGATGCTCAACGCCGTGAACATCAACCTCGTGGCGTTCCAGAACCTGCTCTTCCCCACCGACGTCACCGTCAGTGGCCAGATGTTCGCCCTGTTCATCATCGGGGTGGCCGCCGCCGAGGTGGGCGTGGGGCTCGCGATCGTCTTCAACATGTTCCGCAACCGTGCATCGGTCGACGTCGACGACGCCGACCTCATGCGCTGGTGAGCGGGACACCCATGGAGGGCCTCCGGTGATCGAGTACGCCTGGCTGGTGCCGGTGCTGCCGCTGCTGTCGGCAGGGCTCATCGCCGTGTTCGGACGTCGCCTGCCCGGCCAGGGCAGCGAGATCGGCATCGCGTCGCTCGGGCTGAGCTTCCTGCTGGCCGCCGGCATCGCGTGGCAGACCTTCGTCAGCTCCCCGATGGAGCCGTTCGAGCGTGCGTTCGACTGGTCGCCGCTGGGCGGCGGGTACGTGCTGGAACTGGGCATGCTCGTCGACGGTCTGACGGCGATGATGTTCCTGCTGGTGACGCTCGTGTCGCTGATGGTGCACGTCTACTCGCGCGAGTACATGCACGGCGAACCCCGGTTCACGTACTTCTACGCGATGCTCAGCCTGTTCACCTTCTCCATGCTGCTGCTCGTGATCGCGAACAACACGCTGCAGGCCGTGATCGGCTGGGAGCTCGTGGGCCTGTGTTCGTACCTGCTCATCGGGTTCTACTGGGAGAAGAAGCCCAACCAGGACGCGGCGAACAAGGCCTTCCTGACCACCAAGTTCGGAGACGTCGGCCTGATCGTCGGCGTGATCGTCCTGTCCGCCGGCATGTTCGGCCTGGACACCGACACCCCCTTCAACATCCTCCAGCTCAACGAGGCCGCCGCCACCGGTCAGCTCGCCCAGGGAACCATCGTGCTCGGCATGCTGCTGATCTTCGTCGGGTGCATGGCGAAGTCGGGTCAGATGCCGCTGCACGTGTGGCTGCCCGACGCCATGGCCGGGCCGACCCCGGTGTCCGCCCTGATCCATGCCGCGACGATGGTCACCGCCGGCATCTTCCTGCTCGCCCGCCTGTTTCCGGTGCTCGCCCAGTCGGCGCTCGTGATGGGGGTCGTGGCGACCGTGGGCGTGATCACCCTCTTCTTCGGGGGACTGCTCGCGCTGGTTCAGGACGACATCAAGAAGGTGCTCGCCTACTCGACGGTCTCCCAGCTCGGCTACATGATCGCCGCGCTGGGGGTCGGCGGGTACACGGCGGCGATCTTCCACCTGTTCACGCACGGGTTCTTCAAGGCCCTGCTGTTCCTCGGGTCGGGTTCGCTCATCCACGCCGTGCACTCGAACAACATGTCCGACATGGGCGGCATGCGCCGGTTCATGCCCCACACGTACTGGACCTTCATCGTCGGGTCGCTCGCGCTGGCCGGGTTCCCACTCACCGCCGGGTTCTTCTCGAAGGACGAGATCCTCGTCGCCGGCAACACGTGGGCGGCGTCAGGTTTCGCCACCGGCAACCTCGTCTACTGGGTGGGCCTCGCAGCCGCGTTCGTGACCACGTTCTACATGGCGCGCGCCTGCCTGCTGATCTTCGGCGGCGAGAACCGCAGCCACCACCCGCCGCACGAGTCCGGCAAGCTCATGGTCGTGCCGCTGGTGATCCTGGCGGTGCTGTCCATCGGGTCGGGCTACATCGGCTCGCCGTTCATGCAGGACGCTCCCAACTTCGAGTCGTGGACGGCCACGCCGGTGCTCGAGGAGACGACGTACCCGTTCATCGCCGCGGCTGGACATGCCGTGGCAGGTGGAGACGGGGTACTCGCCGCCGAGGCGACGGTGATGGCAGCGGCCGCATCCGACGGGTCGATCCTGCACGGGCCGCCGACCTGGCATCTCGACCTGCTGGTGATCGTGTTGATCGTGTTCGGCGCGGCGATCGCACTGGCGGTCTCTCTGTACGGGCGAGGCCTACCCGACCAGGACCCGACCCTGCAGATGGGTGCGTTCTCCCGGGTGCTCGAGAAGAAGTACGGGTTCGACGACTTCGGGTACCGATACATCGTCGTGCCCGTGCGGGACACGATGGCCCGATGGGCGTCGTGGAGCAGCAACGAGGTACTGGACCGGATCGTCGCCGGCGCCGGCGTCGCCACGAAGCAGGCGGCCATGACGACGTACCGGGTGCTCGATCAGCGAGTGATCGACGGTGGCGTGAACGGAGCGGCGTTCAGTGCCGCATGGTGGAGCGACCGGTTGAAGCGGATCCAGTCCGGGGACGTCCAGCGGTACGCGGCTGCGCTCGTGATGGGCGTGATCGTGCTGATGCTGGCGTTCGCCGCGGCGAGGTAGAGGAGAGACGTTGATGGACCCGAACACTGCGTCGTGGGCCCTGGTGGTCGCGCTGTTCCTGCCGCTGGCAGGGGCAGGGCTGATCGCGCTGTTGCCCGGCGATCTCGACCGCATGATCCGCCGGACGGCGGTGTGGCTCACCGGTGTGCCGTTCGCACTGGTCGTGGCCATCGCCGCAGGGTTCGACTACAGCCGCTCGGGTGAGCTGCAGTTCGTGACCGACGTCCCGTGGATCCCGGCGATCAACGCACGCTTCGAACTCGGGATCGACGGCATCTCGATGCCGCTGTTCTTCCTGACCTACCTGCTGACCTTCCTGTGCGCGATCTACACGACGAAGCACCTGCCCGCGCCCGGGAAGCCCAAGGCGTTCCTCGCGCTCATGATGCTGCTCCAGACGGGGATGGCCGGGACCTTCGTCGCCTTCGACCTCGTGCTCTTCTTCGTCTTCTGGGAGCTGGTCCTGGTCCCGATGTTCTTCATGATCGGGATGTGGGGTGGCCCGCGTCGCGAATACGCCAGCGTCAAGTTCTTCCTCTACACGCTGTTCGCGTCGATCTTCATGCTGGTCGCGTTCCTCGCGATCTACTTCCAGGCCGGTGCGACCACCTGGTCCATCCAGGCACTGTCGGAGATGTCTCCCGGTGGACTGACCTTCCAGACCTGGGCGTTCCTGGGCATCTTCCTCGGCTTCGCGGTGAAGGTGCCGATGTGGCCGTTCCACACCTGGCTGCCCGACGCCCACACCGAGGCGCCGACGGTCGGCTCCGTGCTGCTGGCCGGCGTGCTCCTGAAGATGGGGACCTACGGGTTCATTCGGATCGCCCTGCCGATCCTTCCCGACGGCGCCGTGCGGTTCGCGCCGATGATCGGTGTGCTCGCGGTCATCGGCATCATCTACGGGTCGCTGTGCTGCCTCGCCCAGACCGACGTCAAGCGTCTGATCGCGTTCTCGTCGGTCGGCCACATGGGCTTCGTCATGCTGGGCATCGCCGCGATGAACGAGGCGGGCATCCAGGCCGCCCTGTTCGGCAACATCGCGCACGGCATCATCACCGGCATGCTGTTCTTCCTCGCCGGGAGCATGCACGAGCGCTACCACACGCGGGAGATCGCCATCATCGGCGGGGGCATGCTCACGAAGATGCCGCGCTACGGGGTCCTGTTCACGTACGTCGCGGTCGCGTCACTGGGGCTGCCGGGGCTGGCCGGGTTCTGGGGCGAGTTCGCCGCCATGTGGGCGGCCATCAGCCCGGGACTCGGACTCGCCGACACCTACGGTGGCCTGTACCTGACGCTGGTGATCTTCGCCGCGGTGGGCACCGTGCTGACCGCCGGTTACTTCCTGTGGCTCCTGCAGCGGGTGAACCTGGGTGAGCCGCCGGAACGCTGGGCTGCGGAACCCCTCGAAGACGTGATGCGCATCGAGTGGGTCTCGTGGACCCCGTTGCTGCTGCTGATCCTCGTGCTCGGGATCTTCCCGGTGCTCGTGTTCGGGGTGCAGGACGCGGCGGTCGCGAACCTGATGTCGTACCTCCGCTGACGCCCTGACCTGACTTCCCGTACCCCCTGAGAGGACGAGACGACGATGGCGATCGACTTCCTCGCGATCGCGCCGGAGATCGCGCTGACGGTCACGGCGCTGATCGTGCTGGCCGTCGACCTCGCGCTGCGTGGAGACGCCAAGCAGCTCGTCAACCCGATCGCGGCGCTGGGCACCATCGTCGCGATCGTCCTGACCGCGATGCTGTGGGGCCAGGAGCGCACGACCTTCGGCACCAGCTTCGTGGTCAACGACTACGCGGTCGTGTTCAAGCTGCTGTTCCTCGGGAGTCTGCTCGCGATCCTCGGGATCAGCTGGCGGTTCTTCGCGGAGGGCCGCTACTTCCAGGGGGAGTACTACTTCCTGTTGCTGACCGCATTCATCGGCATGCTGATCATGCCGTCGGCGCGCGACCTCATCCTGCTGTTCGTCGCGGTCGAGACCGTGTCGATCCCCGCGTTCGTCATGGCCGGCCTGCGCAAGCGTGACCTGTACTCCTCCGAGGCGGCGCTCAAGTTCTTCCTCATCGGCGTGCTGTCGGTCGCCCTGATGCTGTTCGGGATGTCGATGGTGTACGGGTTCACCGGGCACACCGACCTCGCCGGCATCGCGACCGCACTCGCCGCGATGGAGACCGTCCCACCCCTGCTGCTTGCCTCCATGATGCTGGTGATCGTCGGGTTCGGCTTCAAGGTGTCCGCGGTTCCGTTCCACTTCTGGGCGCCCGACACCTACGCGGGCGCACCCATGCCGGTCACCGCGATGCTCGCCGTCGCGTCGAAGGCCGCAGGGTTCGCCGGGCTCATCGCCGTCATGTTCATCGCCTTCGAGCCGCTCGCCGCCGTGTGGGCCCCGATCATGGGCGTGCTCGCGATCGTGACGATGACGCTCGGCAACCTCGTGGCGCTCCAGCAACGGGACCTGATCCGGCTGCTCGCCTACTCGTCGGTCGCCCAGGCCGGCTACATGCTCATCCCGTTCGGGCTGGCCCGTTCCGGCAATGCGGTCGTGAACGATGCGGCCGTGCAGGCCGTGCTCTTCTACCTGATCGCCTATGCGGTCATGAACATCGGGGCGTTCGGGGTCGCGATCGCGGTCAACCGTCGGACGGGCCTGCGTTCCATCGCCGACTTCTCCGGACTGGCCTCGCGCAGCCCGCTGCTCGCGATGGCGATGACGGTCTTCGTGCTGAGCCTCGGTGGTGCGCCGCCGACCATTGGCCTGTGGGCCAAGTTCGCCATCGTGCAGGCGGCGTTGACCGAGGTCACCGCGTTCGGGATCGTGCTGATGGTGTTCCTCGCCATCAACTCCGCCATCGCCTTCTTCTACTACCTCAAGCTCGTGCGGATCATGTGGATGGACAGCGCCACCGAGGGAGCGCCCGCCCTGCAGCCCGGGTTCAACCTCTCGGTGGTCGTGCTGGTGCTGATGCTCGGCACGGTCGTGCTTGGCCTCCTGCCGGGTCTCGTGTCGGGCGCCACGTCGCTCACGTCGGTGCTCGCCACCGCCGGCTGACCTGCGT
>JBBDIX010000009.1:0-7587 GCA_040880235.1 Nitriliruptoraceae bacterium | reverse complement strand
CGCTTTACCCCGTCGCACGTTTCGGTCACACTGACCAGAACTCGTGAGGTGAAGGTCCATGCCCGACCGTGCAGGTGATGCGCCGTCGTCGACGGCGCTGCGCACCGACCGCTACGAACTGACGATGCTCGACGCGGCACGTGCCGACGGCACGATCGACCGTCCGTGCACCTTCGAGGTCTTCGCGCGGCGACTGCCCGCCGGACGTCGGTTCGGCGTGTTCGCCGGCCTCGGACGTCTCCTGGAACGGTTGGCTGCGTTCCGATTCGCGCTCGACGAGCAGTCCTGGCTCGCCGCCGAGCAGATCGTCGGGCCCGACACCCTCGCCTGGCTCGCCGACTGGCGCTTCTCCGGGCACGTCCACGCCTACCGCGAGGGCGAACCGTTCTTCCCGGGCTCGCCCGTGCTCACCGTCACCGCACCGTTCGGCCAGGCCGTCGTGCTCGAGACGCTGCTGCTGTCAGTGCTGAACCACGACAGCGCCGTCGCGTCGGCCGCAGCCCGCATGGTCGCGGCCGCAGGTGACCGACCGCTGACGGAGTTCGGCAGCCGCCGGACCCACGAGGACGCTGCCGTCGCCGCGGCCCGAGCGACCCACGTCGCAGGATTTGCGTCGACGTCGAACCTCGAGGCCGGGAGACGGTTCGGCGTCCCGACCTCCGGCACGGTGGCCCACGCGTTCCTGCTGCTCCACGACGACGAGACCAAGGCGTTCGTCTCCCAGCTTCGCACCGCCGGCGAGGCCACGACGCTGCTGGTGGACACCCACGACGTCGATGACGGGGTCCGCCACGCCATCGACGCCGTGCAACGGGCCGGGCTGCGAGGGCTCGACGCAATCCGGATCGACTCCGGCGACCTCGCCGCACATGCGCGCGACGCCCGGCGCCAGCTCGACGCCGCCGGCCTGACCGACACGCGCATCGTCGTGTCGGGCGACCTCGACGAACACGCGATTGCACGGCTCGCCCACGCGCCGATCGACGGGTACGGGGTCGGCACCTCGGTCGTGACCGGGTCCGGGGCTCCGACCGCCGAGTTCGTGTACAAGCTCGTCGCCCGCGCCGGCGACGACGGCCGGTGGCGCGACGTCGCGAAGGCCGGCGGCGTCAAGGCGACGATCGGGGGCCGCAAGCACGCGTGGCGCCAGCTTCACGCCGGCGTCGCCACCACAGAACTGCTGCGCACCCACACCGACACCGGCCCGCCCACCGACGCGCGCGCCCTGCAGGTGCCGGTCATCGACCGGGGCGAGGTCGTGCACGAGCCGTCGCTCGACGACATCCGCGCGCACCACCGCCGGGCGATGGCCGAACTGCCTGCGGGAGCGCTCGATCTGCACGACGGCGAACCGGCGATCCCGACGCGGTACGACATCCCCGCCGAACCCTCACCACCGGGAGCGACCCGTGAACGATGACTCCACGCAGCCCCAGTTCGACCGCGAGACCGCACTGGTCGTCGTCGACGTGCAGAACGACTTCGCCGATCCGCGGGGTGGCCTCCACGTACAGGACGGCGAGCAGGTCGTCGAGGTGATCAACGCGCTGATCGCCCGGGCGCGGGCGGCCGGGGCACCGGTCGTGTTCACCCAGGACTGGCATCCACCCGAGACCCCCCACTTCGACACGCACGGTGGGGTGTGGCCGGTGCACTGCGTTCGCGACACCTGGGGCGCCGAGCTGCACCCGGGACTGGACGCCGACGACGCCGAACCGGTCGTGCGCAAGGGCACCGACGGATCGGACGGCTACTCCGGGTTCTCCGTGCGCGACCCGGTCAGCGGCGAGCAGTCCGCAACCGAACTCGGCCGGATCCTCGACGAGCGCGGGGTACGGCATCTGGTGGTGACGGGCCTCGCCGGCGACGTGTGCGTGAAGGAGACCGCGCTCGACGGGCGGCGACAGGGGCACGACGTCGTGGTGCCGCTGGCCGCGACGCGTTTCGTGGAACTCGCGGCGGGCGATGGACAGCGCGCCGTGGACGAGATGGCGGCGGCCGGCGTGACGGTGATCGCGTGACCGACGAGGTGGACGACACCCGTGACCGCGCTCGCGTCTCGTCGTGCGCAGTCGCCGTCGACGTCGCGATGCTCACCGTCCACGGCGGACGCCTGCTGCTGCTGCTCGTCGAACCCGACGACCCCGCGCTGGCCGGCCGCCGGGCGCTGCCCCGGCCGCGCGTCCGCGACGACGAGAACCTCGACGACACGGCGCACCGGGCGCTGGCCGAGCTCGCCGGGGTCACCGCACCCGAGGCGCACCTCGAACAGCTGCGCACCTACGGAGAGACGGCTCGCGACCCACGGGCCCGGGTGGTCTCGGTCGCGTACCTGGCACTGACCCCGACGGGCACGGAACTGGTCGACAACCCACGGGCACGCTTCGTGGACGTGTCCGAACTCGATGCGTCGGACGGACCCCGGCTCGCCTATGACCACGCCCGGATCATCCCGGACGCAATCGAGCGCGCCCGCTCCAAGCTCGAGTACTCCTCGCTGGCCACCGCATTCGTCGGGGACACGTTCACGCTGGCGGAACTGCGCCGGGTGTACGAGGCGGTGTGGGGCGTGTCACTGGACCCGGCGAACTTCCGGCGCAAGGTGGCCTCCACCGCGGGATTCGTGGTCGAGGTCGAGGGTCGTTCGCGCCCGGGTCCGGGGGGCGGCCGTCCGGCACGCCGGTTCCGTCGCGGGTCGGCGACACGCCTGCACCCGGCGATGCTCCGACCCGAGTGACGACGGGCGCCGGTCCGCGTCAGTCCGGCAGGCTCCCGTGCGCCAGCAGGTGTTCGAGTCCGTCGCGACCGACGATCGGCACCCCGAGTTCCACCGCACGATCGTGCTTCGATCCGGCCCGGTCCCCCGCCACGACCACCGACGTGCGCGCGGACACGCTCGAGGTGACCTTCGCACCACGCTGCTCGAGCGCCTCGGTGACCTGCGGACGTGTCCAGTCCTCGAGCGTGCCGGTGATGACGACCGTCCATCCCGCGAGCGCATCGTCGGCGCCCTCGGCGGCGTCGGCTGCGTCCCCGGCAGGGTCGTGCACCGCGACCCCGAGGGCCGTGAGTTCGTCGACGAGGCGGGCATTGCGAGGGGTCGTGAACCAGGAGTGCACGGCACCGGCGATCTTCGGGCCGATGCCGTCCACCGCGACGAGGTCGTCGACGCTCGCGGCCCGGATCGCCTCGATGCTTCCGAAGGCCCGCGCGAGCGATCGCGCGTACGTCGGCCCCAGGTGCCGGATGTTGAGGGCGACCAGCACCCGGTCGAGCGATGCACGTCGCGCCGCCTCGATCCCGTCGACGAGCCGCTCGACGCGCCGCTCGCCCCACCGGTCGAGCGCGAGGAGCTCGTCTCGACGTCCGGACAGTCGGAACACGTCGGCGAGGTCGGTGAGCAGGCCCTGGTCGAGCAGCAGGTCGACCGTGAGCTCCCCCAGCCCCTCGATGTCGAGGGCGCCCCTCCCGGCGAGGTGCACGAGCGACTCGCGCAGTCGGCTCGGGCAGTCCACGTTCTCACAGAAGTGGTGGGCCTCGCCCTCCGGGCGCACCAGCGGTTCGCCACACGCGGGGCAGGCCGCGGGCATGGACCAGCGTCGCGTCCCGGCCGGCCGCCGGTCACGCACGGGTCCGACGACCTCCGGGATGACGTCACCTGCGCGACGGACGATGACCGTGTCGCCGACGCGCACGTCCTTGGCGTGGACCTGGATCTCGTTGTGCAGCGTGGCGTAGGTGATGCGGGTGCCGGCGACCACGACCGGATCGAGCACCGCGAACGGAGTCACCTTGCCGGTCCGACCGACACTTACCTCGATGGCCTCGAGCCCGGTGGACTGTTCGACCGGCGGCATCTTGTAGGCGATGGCCCAGCGGGGCGCGCGCGCCGTGGACCCGAGTTCCGCACGCGCGACCAGATCGTCGACCTTGCAGACCACCCCGTCGATCTCGTAGCCGACGTCGTGGCGGGCGGCAGTCCACCGTTCGACGTACGTCCAGACCCCGGCGGCCCCGTCCACCGCCTCCACCGCATCTGCCACCGGCAGGCCCGCGTCCCGCAGCCAACCCAGCGCGCCGAGATGGGAGGTGAGCTCGACGCCGTCACAGGTCCCGATCCCGTGGCACCACAGGGAGAGGGGACGCGTCGCGGTGATCCGCGGATCCTTCTGCCGCAGGGCACCGGACACGGCGTTGCGCGGGTTCATGAACGCGGCCTCGCCGGCCTCGATGCGGGCGGCGTTCATCTCCTCGAAGGCCGCCAGGGGGTAGTACACCTCGCCCCGCACCTCGAGCAGCGTCGGCGCGTCGTCGAGTGCGAGCCGGTAGGGCACACCGGCGATGGTGAGCACCTGAGCGGTGACGTCCTCCCCGACGGTGCCGTCACCTCGGGTGGCGGCGGTGGCGAGCACGCCGTCGCGATACACGAGGTTGATCGCGACCCCGTCGATCTTGAGTTCGCAGGTCAGCGCGACGTCCGTGGTGTCGAGTCCCCGCCGGACCCGCTCCAACCAGGCATCGAGCTCGTCCCGGGAGAACGCGTTGTCGAGGCTCTGCATCGGCAGGGGATGCTCGAACGGGGCGAAGGCCGCGTCGGCGCGGGCGCCGACGACCTGCGTGGGTGAGGACGGCCCTGCGAGGTCCGGGTGCTCGCGTTCGAGGTCCTCGAGCTCGCGAAGCAGGGCGTCGTAGTCCGCGTCCGGCATGGGCGGGTCGGACAGGACGTCGTAGCGGTAGCGAGCGTCACGCAGCACCCGCGCCAGTTCGTCGTGGCGACGACGTGCCTCGTCGGATGGCGTGCTCACCGGCCGTCACCGCCGACGCCGGCCAGCGGAAGTCCGGCGGGACGTTCGGCAGCGACGATGCGGCCTCCGCCGAGGCACACCAGGTCGTCGGCGTCGTACACGACCGCTGCCTGCCCGAGCGCGACCCCGTACACGGGCTCGTCGAGCACCAGGCGGGTCACCGTGCCGTGCTCGATGCGTGCAGGCACGGTGGCGCCGTGAGCCCGCACCTGCACCCGCACGGGTTCGGTGGGCACACGACCGCGCGTCCACGTGGGGGCGGACACGTCGATCCACCGGCACGCCAACGCCTCGCGCGATCCGACACGGATGGTCGACCGTTCGGCGTCGACGTCCACGACGAACCGTCGCTGGGGCGCACCGGAGGTCTCCGGGCCCGGGTCGATGCCCAGCCCCCGGCGCTGGCCGACGGTGAAGCGCCACACCCCGTCGTGCTCGCCGACCTGCTGGCCGTCGAGGTCCACGATGGGGCCGGGCGCGGCGGGCACACGCGAGGCGAGGTAGCCGCCGGTGTCCCCATCCGGGATGAAGCACACGTCGTAGGAGTCCGGCTTGTCGGCGACGCGCAGTCCCATGCGGGCCGCCGTTGCGCGCACGTCGTGCTTGGTGAGTTCGCCGACGGGCAGCAGGGTGTGTGCGAGCTGGTCGGCGGTGGCCATGTAGAGCACGTAGGACTGGTCCTTCGCCCCATCGGCGGCCCGGACGAGATCGACGCCGGGACCCGGCGTGGTCACAGGGGCCCCGGCACGCCGCAGCCGGGCGTGATGCCCCGTGGCCAGCGCGTCGAACCCGAACCGTCGCGCACGGTCGAGCAGCGCCGTGTACTTCACGCGCTCGTTGCACGAGACACACGGGTTGGGGGTGAGCCCGCGAGCGTGGTCGAGCGCGAACGGACGCTGCACCTCGTCGACGAACGTGTCGGACAGGTCCCACACGTAGAAGCCGATGCCCAGCGTCTGAGCGACCCGGCGGGCGTCCTGGGCGTCGTCGAGGGTGCAGCAGCCCTGCCCCGGCACCTGATCGTCGGGCGCGACGTCGGCGAGCCGCAGGTGCACCCCGGTCACGTCGTGACCGGCCTCGACGAGCAGCGCCGCCGCGACCGCACTGTCGACTCCACCGGACATGGCCACCAGCACCCGGGCCATCAGTGACTCGCCGGGTGAGGTGCGAAGGAGAGCCCCGCCGCGTCACCGGCGCGCAGGCGGGCGATCACGTCGGTGAGCACGTCGAGTGCGCGGTCGACGTCGGCCTCGGTCGAGGTCCACCCGAACGTGAGCCGCAGCGGGGTGCCCACCGCACCCATGGCCTGCAGCACGTGGGAGGCACGCACCGCGCCGGATCCGCAGGCCGACCCGGACGAGGCCGCGAGTCCGGCACGGTCCAGTTCGAGGACGAGCGCCGACGGGTCCACGTCGTCGATCATCACGTGGACGTGGGACACGAGCCGGTGGGCCGGGTCGGCGGGTCCGGTGCGCCGAACGCCGTCGAGCGCGGTCAGACCCTCGGCGAGTCGGGCCGACATCGGCGCCAGTCGTTCCACGAGACCGTCGCGGTCCGCATCCGCGGCGACGACCGCGGCGCCACACGCGGCGATGAGCCCCGCCGGGAAGGTGCCCGAGCGCACCCCGCGATCCTGCCCGCCCCCGTGCGCCAGTGACTCGACCGCCCGGCCCCGTCGCAGGATGGCCACCCCGACGCCCTGCGGGCCGCCGAACTTGTGCGCGGACAGCGAGAGCGCGTCGAGAGGCACCGTGTCGAGGTCGACCCCGCGCGTCGCGAACGCCTGCACGGCGTCGGTGTGCAGGGCAACGGAGGAGTCGGCCAGTGCCTGGGCGAGCACGGCGACGTCGTTGACCGCACCCACCTCGTTGTTGGCGGTCATCACGCTGACCAGCACCGTGTCGGCCTCGACCGCGGCGAGCACCTGCTGCGGGTCGATGCGCCCGTCCGGTCCGGGAGCGATCTCCGTGAGGCGCGCGTCGCCGCGCTCGGCGAGCCAGCGTGCAGGCTCACGCACCGCGGCGTGCTCGACGGCGCTCACCACCACGTGTGGCACCGCACGACGCGAGTCACGCGCCGCCCACACGATGCCCTTGACCGCGAGGTTGTCGGCCTCCGTGCCCCCGGAGGTGAACACGACGTCATGGGGCGAACAGCCCACCACGCGCGCGATCTCCTCGCGGGCCTGCTCGACGGCGGTACGCGCCTGCTGACCTCGCGCGTGGGCGGCGGACGCGTTGGCCGCGCCGATCCACTGCTGCAGCGCCGCCAGCGCCGCGGGGCGCGGCGGGGTGGTCGCGGCGTGGTCGAGGTAGGTGTCCATGACCCCCGACGGTAGCCTCTGGCGCCTGCCCGGCCGCGTCGGAAGGGACCGCGATGACCGCCTCCGGGACCCACGCGTGACCACCCCGCACCTTCCCGACGACGTGCGACTGCACAGCCTCGGTGTCGTGCCCCTGGACGTGGACCTCGGCGTGGTCGCCGGGCACCGCGTCCTGCTGCTGTCGCTCGAACGCTGGGACGGGTGGGCCGACCTGAGGTTCGCCCGGATCGACGAACAGCAGGTCCACCGCCTCACGAGGCGTGTCCCTCCGGCCGACGCGTGGCACGTGGTCGTGGACGGCTCGCCCGTGCGTGTCCACGACGCGGTGGGACGTGGTGACCGGACGTTCAGCAACGGCGAGGTGCGCCTGTCTCCGTGGCCCGCCGACGCCCGACACCTGGACGTGACGGTGGAGGTGGCGCCCGGTCACGGTCCCCTGCACGCCTCGTTCGACCTCGC
>JBBDIX010000008.1:0-7909 GCA_040880235.1 Nitriliruptoraceae bacterium | reverse complement strand
ACCCACCTCGGGGGCGCGTCGGCATCGACACCCGCGGGGAGCGAGGCCCCGTACCGCTCCTCGTTCAGCCAGAGCGCCGGCGACCGTTCGTTGACCTCGATGACCCCGTCGGCCCCGATCCGCAGGTACGGCTCGTCCTCATAGCCGGGCACCTCGACGGTGACTCCCGGGTGCGACCGCAGCACCAGGAACGCGTCGCCCCCGATGACCTCCACCTCGATGGGCACGGCTCCCCCGTCCTCGGCGGTCACGGCCGTGACGGTCGACCGGTGGTGGGTGGGTCCCGCCGCGTCGGCATGGGCGACATCGACGTCCAGCACGAGCAGCAGGGCCAGTGCCCCTGACACGACGGCGGCGAGACGCAGCCATGGCCGACGGTGGTCATCCACGGAGACGCCTTCCGATCCAGATCCCCCCGCCCAGGATCGCGATGCCAACCGCGAGCGCAAGGAATCCGGTCCGGCGGTCACGGCCGTCGACGGTCCCCTCGTCCTGTCCGTCGACCGGGGCTGCTGCAGACGGCGGCGCCACGTCAGGGGCCTCGTCCCGTCCGGGCGCGGCATCCGGCCGATCCTCGGGTTCCGGCTCGGCCTCCGCGGGTGGCGGGTTGTCCGGGTCGGCCTCGGTGAGCCGCACGCGCACCGCAGGGTCCGCCGCGGGTTCGTCCGGGGTGCCGATCCACCGGTAGGCGAACCCGTCGCAGCCCTGGAACACCTTCAGGTACACCTCGTCGCCGGGCGCACCGGAGAACACCGCCCGGAACTCCACCGCCGGGGCAGCCTCCTGCGCGTCGCGTGCAACCCAGGTCACGACGGTGATGCGGCCCCCGGCGTCCTGTTCGAGGGCGACGTCCCAGCCGTCGCGCTCCTCGGCGTCCACGACCCGGACCTGGTCCGGCACCTCGAGGGCGACCTCGATCGTCGGATCGCCCCCGCCCGACTGCTCGGAGCCGCAGCCGTGCGCCATGGCGAGCGTGACGGTCGCGAGGCTGTCGACGGGCGCCTCGCCCCCCTGGACGGACGGGTGGGCCCACGCCGGGGGGGCGACGAGCAGCAGCACGCACCCGAGCAGCAGCGCGCGACGCAGGGTTCGGGTGGACAAGGCCTGACCTCCGGTCGTCTGGTCGGGATACAGCGTGTGCGGCAGCACGGTCGTCATCGTCGGATCGGCACCGTGAACGTCGCGCGCGACTCACTGAAGCGGTCGGGCGCGAACACCACCGCGACCTGCCACTCCCCGGCGAGCGCCAACTCCTCCACGTTCGCGATCCAGTGCCCGGGGCCCGCGAAGAACGGCTCGACACGCAGCGGACCGACACCAGCCTCCTCGAGCGAGAACTCGAACGTGAGCTGACCGGGCTCGCCCACCAGCCGGCCGGTGGGGCCGGTGACGTAGACGTGCACGGTGTTGACCCCGACACGTGCCGGTTCGACGGTCAGGTCTACGGTCAGGTCCTCGTCGATGGTGGCAGACGAGACGTGTGGGCCGGTGACGCCCACGGCCTGGGCTGCGGGTTCGATCGCCACCAGGAACCCGGTGACGACGAGCACCCCGGCGAGCACCGCCGCCTCGATCCCGACGGTGCGTCGCAGGACGTCCTGCCCGCCGGACGCGACCGCGGGAACCAGGCGCCATCGGTTGTGCGCAGCAGTCGCGACCGCCACGGCGACCAGAACGACCTTGGCGACCAGCGTCCAGCCATACGGAGTGGTGATCGCGGCGGGCACCCGGACCAGCACCCAGGCCATGACCGACCCCGACAGCACGACCACCGCGACGACCCACAGGGCGAGGCCGCTGAACCGGGCGACGACGTGTGCGACCCGCAGGTCTTCTCCCGTCGTGCGCAGCGTGACGAGCACGACCACGAGTCCACCGACCCAGATCGCCACGGCCCACAGGTGCACCACGTCGAACAGGGCGAGCAGCGCCACGGGCTCCACGACGCGCTGGTGGCCGTCGAGCGCGAACGTCGCAGCAGCGAGCGCCCCAGCGACGACCTGGCCGACCATCGGGGATCCCCGGGTCCCGAACAGCGCGAGCAGCCCGAGCCACACGAGTCGCACCATGCTTCCCTGGCCGAACCCCGAGGTGAGCACCTCGGCGATCGGGGCTGGTGCCAGTGCCCCGATCGGACCGAAGCCCGTCACGGCAACCGACTGTGCCCAGACGGCCAGCACCGTGGCGCAGACGCCGACCGCGCCGGCGCGGATCACCACGCGGCGGGCCCGGCCACGCTCGGTGGGGTCGAGCACCAACCACCCGACGAACGTCGCCCCGGCAGCCACGAGCGTGCCTGCGTAGGCCAGTGCCCGCAGCAGCGGCCCGAGCACCCCGGCGACGTCGGCGCCCGCTCCGCCGAACAGCTCCGCGACCAGGTCATCGCCGACCGGTGCCGCCTCGCCGACGGTGAACGTGACCACCCCCGACAGGGGATGACTGTCGAGCGACACGACCCGCCACGTCACGACGTAGGCACCCTCGCCCAGGTCCGGGACGTCGACCGCGACCAACAGGTCGGTGAGTGTGTCCGCCGCGACCGTGCCGATGCGCTGGCCGTCGGCGTCGTACAGGCGGATCCCGTCCGAGACCACCTCGACCGGTTCGTCGAACTCGAGGGTGATCTGCTCGGGCGCCACGTCCAGGCGCGCACCGTCTGCCGGGTCGCTGCCCACCAGCATGGCGTGCGCCCAGACACCCGACGGGACGAGCAGCGCCGCCGCGACCACCGCGAGCACACACGCCGCGACCCGCGTGCGACCCGACCACCCACGGCGTCGGACTCGTCGCCGGACGTCGCTGCTGATCATGGGCATGCCTGTGCCGGGTGACGCGCCCGTCTGCACCGACGAGCTCGCGCAGACGGTACGAGGTCGGGTGGCGGGGAACCAACCCGCCAACGCGCGCACACGATCGGATCGGCCGGCCGTGTGGGCAGGCTCTCCCGACCGCGGCGACGACCGGACAGCGGCCGCGACGGCCGGGTCCTCCGATGCCGCCGGTACCGTTCTGCCCATGTTCTCACGCACCCTGCGGCTGACGAGCCTCCTCGGCATCGAGGTGCGGCTCGATCCGACGTTGCTGGTGATCGCGGTGCTCATCGGCTGGACCTTCCACGTGCGGTTCTCGCCCACACACGGCGTGACGATCGCGGCGGTCATGGCGGCGGCGGGCACGTTCCTGTTCTTCGGGTCCATCCTCGTCCACGAACTCGCACACGGCGTCGAGGCACGCCACCGGGGCATCCTGGTCCACGGGATCACGCTGTTCCTCTTCGGTGGGGTGACGGAGATGGAGGCCCACGGTCACCGCCCGCGCGACGAGTTCGCGATCGCCGCCGTCGGCCCCTGGGCGAGCCTCGTGTGCGGGGCGGCGTTCGGGCTCGTCGCCACCGGGACGCAGGTCCTGCCGGCGGCGGTGGGCCAACCCGTCGCCGACGTGGCCGGGCTGCTCGGATGGTTGAACGTGGCGCTGGCCCTGTTCAACGTCGTGCCGGGTGCCCCTCTGGACGGCGGTCGACTGCTGCGCGCGGGACTGTGGTGGCTGCTGCGCAGCCGGTCGCGCGCGATCACCATCACGTCGAGGATCGGGCAGGTGCTCGGGCTCGCGCTGGCGGGCCTGGGTGTGTGGTTGCTGGTGTCCTTCTCCGCAGCGCTCATCGGCGCGCTGTGGTACGTGCTGGTCGGGGTCTTCCTCTTCGGCGCGGCCCGGGGTGAACTGCGATCGGCACGCCTCGACGAGGCCTGGTCGAGCACGACCGTCCTCGACCTCTTCCCCGGTCTGCACACTCGTGGCCTCGAGGCGCTCGTCGGCGACCCCCGGGCACTGCCGACCGTCGCGACGGATGCCGACGTCCACACACTCGTCGACGCCTTCCGCGACCATGACGTGGTGCTCATCTCCTCGTCCGGTCAGCCGGTCACCACCCTGTCCGAGCGCGAGGTCGCCCGGCGGTTGGCCACCCTGCGTCGCCGCCCCCGGCGCCGTTCGACCCGTGCCGCGGCGATCCCCGCAGGTGACCGGTGACCACCACCCCCGGGTCCGCACGCCGAACCGCCTACACCCTGAGTCTGGCACTCGTGGTGTGGGCGGGCGCGACCGTGCCCCTGCCCCTCGTCGAGTACGTCCCGGGTGCTCCCACCGCGATCGCCGAACTGATCGAGTTCGAGGGCGTGGACGTCGGTGAGATCGACGGACAGACCTCGCTGCTGACGGTCACCCTGCGCCAGCAGCCCACGTGGTCGGCGCTCTGGGCCGCCATCCACCCGGATCGTGAGATCCAGCGGTTCGACCAGGTCTATCCACCCGACGTGGAACGCGACGAGTACCTGCGTCGGCAGCGCGAGCGTTTCGGCCGTCAGTTCGAGGTCGCCGCAGCCGTCGGTGCTCGTGCCGCCGGCCACGACGCCACCCTCGTCACCGAGGTGGTCGTCGTCGACGTCGTGGTCGATGGACCGGCAGACGGCCGTCTCCAGCCGGGCGATGTCGTCCTGCGGGCCAACGGCACCCCGGTCACGTCCGGTGACCAGCTGCAGAACCTCGTGGCCGACCAGCAGGTCGGTACCGAGATCGAGCTGCTCCTCGAGTTCGAGGACGCCGAACGCCGCGAGTCGCTCCGGCTCGGCCAGGTCCCCGGTGCTGACGGGCCACGCATCGGCATCGTGATCCAGACGGCCGTCGACGAACTGCGCCTGCCCTTCGAGGTCAACCTGCGCGAAGGCACCCGCATCGGTGGGCCGAGCGCGGGTCTCATGATCGGGCTCACGGTCTACGACCTGCTCGCCGACGAGGACCTGGTCGCGGGACGCACGGTCATGGGAACCGGCTCCCTGGACGTGGACGGAACCGTCGGGTCGGTGGGCGGAGTCCCGGAGAAGATGCGGGCCGCACGTGCGGCGGGCGCCGACCTCGTGCTCGTTCCCCACGCGCACGTCGACATCGCACGGACGGCCGCACCGGACCTGCAGATCGTGGGTGTCCGCACCTTCGAGGAGGCCCTCGACGCTCTGCGCCGCAGCTGACCCGTCGCCCGGTCAGCCCGCCAGCTCGTCAGCTCGTCGCGGCCCCGGCAGGTTCGGGGGTCGTGTCCCCGGTGGCCTCCGCACAGTGGCGCAGGAAGTTCGCGAGCAGGCGGGGCCCCACCCCGGTGAGGATCGACTCCGGGTGGAACTGGACCCCCTCGAGGTCGAGTTCGCGGTGCCGCAGCCCCATCACCAGTCCGTCGGACGTCTCCGCGGTGACCTGCAGGTGGGTGGGCATCGTCGAGCGTTCGACGATGAGCGAGTGGTAGCGCGTCGCCTCGAAGGGGACCGGGAGGTCGACGAGCACCCCGTCCCGACGGTGGTAGATCATCGACGTCTTGCCGTGGAAGAGGGCAGGGGCCCGCACGATCGTGCCCCCGTGGACGTCGGCGATGCACTGGTGGCCCAGACAGACCCCGAGCACCGGTCGGACTCCACCGATCGCTCGGATCAGGTCGTTCGACAGGCCGGCGTCGTCGGGTGTCCCGGGACCGGGTGAGATCACGACACCGTCGGGGGGATCGGCGACGACGTCGACGACCGTGAACGCGTCGTTTCGCACGACCTCTACCTGTGCCCCGAGCTCGCCGAGCTGCTGCGCGAGGTTGTAGGTAAACGAGTCGTAGTTGTCGACGATCAGGATGCGGGTGTCGCCCGCGACGGTCTCCATGGCGCCAGCGTAACCACGCTACGGTGCCGTCGCGCCCGCTCGACCCGGAGTACTGCCCTGGACACCTCCATCGACGCCCTGCGCGCCCGGGTGGACCACGCCCTCACGGTGGAACTCGACCGCCTGCTGACCCGCCTTCGCGGGTACCACCCAGAACTGGACGTCGTCGCCGCGACCCTGCAGGCATTCTGCGCGGGCGGGAAGCGGATCCGGCCCGTCCTGCTGCTGCTGGGCCATCGCGCAGGCGGCGGTACGTCCGACGACGCCGTCATGGGTCCGGCACTGGCGCTCGAACTGCTGCACACGTGCGCGCTCGTCCACGACGACGTCATCGACCGCGCCGACACCCGCCGGGGACGCCCGACGGTGCATCGCGAGTACGCGTCCCTGCACGCGGATCGACGCCTGCGCGGAGACGCGGATGCGTTCGGCCAGGCCGTGGCGATCCTGGTCGGAGACGTCGCCTTCACCCAGGCCGACGACCTGTTCCTGCGGGCACGAGTCGACGACCGGCGGCTGCTGGATGGGATGCGCGCGTTCACGGCCCTGCGCGAGGAGGTCATGGCCGGCCAGTACCTCGACCTGGTCACCTCGACGACGGGCGAGGGCGATCGCGCCGCGGTCCTGCAGGTCGCGACGCTCAAGTCTGGCCGCTACTCGGTGACCCGCCCGTTGGAGGTCGGTGCCGTGCTGGCCGGCGGCGACGCGACCCTGATCGAGGGTCTGCGACGCTTCGGTGATCCCCTCGGCCGTGCCTTCCAGGTCCGCGACGACCTGCTCGGTCTGTTCGGCCAGCCCGAGTCGACGGGCAAGTCGGTCCAGTCGGACCTTGCGGAGGGCAAGCACACCCTGGTGATCGTCGAGGCGCTCGAACGGCTGGACGCAGCGGGTCGGAGCCAGCTGTCGGCGATGCTCGGTGATCCGGCGCTCGGCGAGGACGACGCCGCCGAGGCCCGTTCCCTCATCGAGGGATGCGGTGCACGGAGCGCCGCCGAGGCCTATGTGGACGCGTCCGCCGCCGAGTCCCTCGCCGCCCTCGACGGGTTGGAGGTGGACGAGGGGGTCGCGATGACCCTGCGTCACATGGCCGGGCGGCTCACCGACCGCGTCAGCTGACCGCGCCTGGCACCGCCTCGCCGCGTGTCCGTGTTCGACGACCGCTCGACGGGGCCGTCGAGCACGGCGAACACCACCAGCCGTTGCCGAGCACTGCGGCGGGGGTGACAGGTCGTGAGGGTCAGCGTGGCCTCGCCGATCTCCAGCGGGTCGGCTCCGACCACCCACACGTCGGTCGGGTCGACGATCCTGGACTCCCGGAACCGGTACGCCCACTCGACACCGGCGGCGTCGATCACGTGGATCACGTCGCCGACGTGCAGTTCGTCGAGTCCGTCGAACGGAGCCCCGTGCATCGTGCGATGTCCGGCGATCGCGAGGTTGCCGAGCCCTCCGGGGGGTGCGGAGCGCGGATAGCGACCCGGACCGCGGGCGAGCACACGATCGGTCACTCCCGACAGCACGACCAGTTCGTCCGCGGTGACCACCGGTTCGCCAGCCCGCTCGAACCACAGCAGGCCCACCGGATCGCCCTCCGACCACTCGCGGGAATCGCCGGCGGGAACCCGCGGCTGCGCCGGGGCATGGAACGTGTCCTGCGCACGATCCCTCGACGGCTCGACGTCGGGCCGCCGCATGACGGGATCCTCGGCGCTGTCCGTGGGCGCCGTCGCCCGCGCGTGGTGGTCCCGTGCCCAGCGGTCTCGGAGCTCGTGCTGGGCTCGCTCGTGAGCGGCATCCGTGACCATGTCGGTGAGCAGCGACCCTCCGAGCACGCCTGCCCCGATGGCGACCAGCGCCCAGCCCGCGCGGCGCAGACACCGCCGTACCCCCGTGCCCATGACTCCCCCGGTTCGACGCTCCACCGTCCCGCCGAGGGGCGGAGGATAGGCTGACCGCGGAGACCGTGGCCCCAGGGCATCTGGATCCCCGACCGGATCGGGCGTCTCCCGCACCACCACACACTCGCCATCGACCCCGGGAGGTCATCGTGCCGGAGAGCAGGCACCGCCGACACGGCAGGAACCGCCCCCGCGAGTACCAGACCCACGAGCCAGAGAAGAAGGCACCCCCGTCGCCGACGTGGGTGCCGGCGACCGGTGCGTCCCTGCTCGGCGTCGGCGTGCTGATCATCCTGCTCGGCAACCTTCCCGCGGTGAAC
>JBBDIX010000007.1:0-7958 GCA_040880235.1 Nitriliruptoraceae bacterium | reverse complement strand
CTGCATCGTCATGGCGAGCACGGGTCAGGGGCAGGCACGTGCGCCGGTGCGTCTACGCTGGACGGCGACGACCAGGGACGAGGCGTGGGGAGTGGCGTGAGCGGTCACGAGGGCGACGAGCCGCCCGTGTCGTCGACGGCCGTGACCGACCGGATCGCGGTCGTGCAGGCCGATGGCTCTCCGGGGCCTCGACGCTGCCGTCGCTGCCCGACGGACAACCACCCGGACCGGCTCGTGTGCGTGCGCTGTGGCGCCGATCTCGACACGGGAGACCTGCTGTCGCTGCCAGAGACCTCCGAGCCGGTCGTCGGGCACGTGCCGGTGCGTGCGGGCGGCTGGCTGCCCACCTGGTGGGTGCCCCTGGTGGGAGCCCTGGCGGTGACGGTGGTCCTGCTGCTCGGGCTGGCCGTGGCAGGCATCGGACCGTGGGCTCCGGACCGTGACGTCGACGTGGTCGCGTTCGATCCGGAGGACACCGCCGCCGCTCGCGTCCTGCTCGAACTGTCCGACGTGGCCGCGGCGACCACGGCAGCCGACGACGGTGCGCGAAGCTTCGTGCCGCAGAACATGGCGGACGAGGATCCGTCGACGGCATGGCGATCCGACGGGACCGCCGCCGGCGAACTCGTCGAGGTCGTGCTCGACGAGCCGGCGTGGGTGGAGATGATCGTCCTTCGCAATGGGGACCAGCACGATGCCGCCGCCTACGAGGACGTCGGTCGCGTGCGCCAGGCCGTCGTCTCGTTCGACGACGGCTCCGAGTACCTCGTCTACCTCGTGGACCAGGGGCTCCACGCCCAGGCGGTCGAACTGCCCGCTCCGGTCCTCACCCGGTCGGTTCGCATCGAGGTGCTGACCGTGTTCGAGGGAGCCCGGGACGGGGTGGCGATCTCCGACGTCGACCTGCGGGGACGGGCCTCGTCAGGTTCCGGCGAGGTGGGTCAGCCCTCGTAGGCGTAGAGCACGATCGTGTCGCCCTCGCGCCGCACGCTGCCCGGCCCGGGATCCTGGTCGAAGACCCGCCCGGGATTCAGGTACGACCCGAGGCCTCCGCGCCGTTCCACCTCGACGACGAGCCCGAGGTCCTCGAGCTGTTGGGTGGCCGCTGCGACCTGACTGCCACGGACCGAGGGAACCTCGACCGGGCGGGGCCCGTCGGAGACGACGAGCTCGATCGTCGTGCCGTGGTCCACCTTCTCGCCGACGACGGGCGACTGTTCGATGACCGTGCCCTCTGGCGCCACGTCGTGTCGACGTTCGACGACGTTCGCCTCCAGCCCCTGCGCCCGCAGGTCGTCGAGCAGATCCGGGTACGGCGACCCGACGAGGTCGGGAACCTCACGGGGGGCCGGTCCGTCGCTGACGAGCAGCGTGATGCGGGACCCCTCGTCGAGCTGCCCCGACGCGGGCACGGTGCCGATCGCGTTGCCGGTCTGGACCTGGTCGTGGTGACGCCGGACGACCACCACGTCGAGGCCCGCACTACGCAGCCGCTGCTCGGCGACGGCTCCGGTGAGCCCCTCGACCGGGACGACGTCGACCTGTCGGGGTCCCGCCGACACCACGAGCGACACGGTCGTGCCTCGCCGGGCCTCGTCGCTCGGGTCAGCGAACAGCACGTGGCCCTCGGGCACGGACCGGTCGTGGACGGTGGCGTCCGCGACGTCGACCCGGAAGCCCGCGTCCCGCAGGGTCTCGGTCGCCGCCGTGAGTTCCGTGCCCACCACCGGTGGAACCTCGAGCAGTGGGGCGAAGTACGTGGACCACAGCTGATTGCCGAACAGGCCGGCTCCGACGACAACAACGGCCAGCAGCGCGACGAGCAGCAGTCCACGGACCCGGCCGCGGCGGCGCGCCGGTTGCCGCGGGGAGGTGGTCGACGTGGACCGGTCGATGACTGCGGTCGCACCGGCGACGTCCGATGGGTCGGTGGGAGCCAGGTGGATGAGCAGCTGTTCGACGGGCGTGACGTCGTCGACGGCATTTCGCAGGGCACGGGCGAAGTCGGTCGCGTCCTCGTAGCGGTGGTCCGGATCGATCGAGGTCGCCCACGCCACCACCTCGTCGAGTGCAGGATCCAGACCCTCGACGAATGATGAGGGACGCGGGACCGGCCGTTGGGCGTGTGCCATGGCGGTGGACCACGCCGAGTCCTCGGCGTGAGGGGGTCGCCCCGTCAGGCACTCGAACAGCACGATCCCCAGTGCGTAGACGTCGGCACGGGGATCGAGAGGCTGGCCACGCACGGCCTCGGGCGACATGTAGTGCGGGGACCCGACGAGCACGCCGCTGCCGAACGTGACCGACGCGCTCGCGACGGCTCGTGCCAGACCGAAGTCGGTGATCTGCACGCTGCCGTCGTCGCCGATGAGGACGTTCTCGGGCTTGATGTCCCGGTGGACGAGGCCGCTGCGGTGCGCGGCCGCGATGCCCTCCGACACCGGCAGCAGGATGCCTGCAGCCTCGGCGGGTTCCAGCGGGCCGAGCTCGTGCAGGACCTGCCGCAGCGTCGGGCCCTCGACCAGTTCGAGCACGAGCCATGCGCCGTCCTTGGACTCGCCCCAGTCGTGGACCGCGACCACGTTCGGGTGTGACAGGGCCGCCGCAGCCCGCGCCTCGCGTCGGAAGCGTTCGAGGAACGTGACGTCGGTCGCCAGGTGCGCGTGGAGCACCTTGATCGCGACCTCACGGTCCAGTGCCTCGTCATGGGCCCGGTGCACGGTCGCCATGCCGCCTCGACCGAGCTCCGAACGCAGCACGTAGCGCCCGCCGATCGTGGCGGGCAGTGCGGCGACGGAGTGGGTGGTCACGCGCGCGAGCCTACGGTCTGGGACTCGTGGTTCCGTGCAGGTGACACGCGACCGAACGGCCAGTGAGTGGGTCGATGCCCGGCGCTGCTTCGGTCTACTGGAGGCGGTCGATGCGCTCCTGCAGTACCTGGTAGCGGATGTCGAGATCGGCGATCTCCGCGCGGATGCCCTGCAGTTCGTCACGCAGGTCCGCCAGCGACGTTCGCAGGTCCCCTTCGACGTCATCGACCCGTTCGCCGAACTCGAGCCGGGCATCGCGGTCGAGGTCGATGTCCTCGCGCAGCGCCTCGACCGTGTCGAGGGCCCGGGTGACGCGCTGGTCCAGGCCGTCGAGGTCGGGGACCTCGACCTCGGGCACCTCGGCGAGTTCGCGTTCGAGGTCGGCGACGCGCCCGGCGAGTTCCGCCTGCGCCTGCTGGGTCGTTGCGAGTTCGGCGAGCAGTTCGTCGTCCGCACCGCTCGTGCATCCGGGCAGCAGGACGACGGCCAGTACGATCAGGGCTGCGATGCGCATCGTCATGCCGTCAGCCTATGCAGCGAGAGGCAGGTGCCCGATGACCGATCGTTCCGGGCCAGACGAGGGTCCGGCATCGTCACGCGACGGCTTCGCCGAGGACCTCGAGACCCTCGGGTTCACCCGTTCCGGGACGTCGCGTCGAGACGGCGACGTCTGGGCGGTGGCCTTCAACCGGCACCTGACGTTCTTCGTCCACGAGGACGACCATGAGCGGGTCATGCTCACGTGGGCCTTCGGTCTGGGGGAGTACGTCGAGGAACGGGGATGGCGGATGAGCGTGACGGACGTGTCGACCGCCGAGGTGTATCCCCGGTCCGATGTACACGTTTCCCGCGACGTCACCCAGGTACGCGGGGAGATGTCGCGGGTGCTCGCCAGCCTTCGACTCGACCTGGGGGCACCGGACCTGTGAGGACGGACGAGGAGGTCTCGGCGGACGGAGTCGTCGACTTCGGTCGGACGGCCCGCAGGATGCGTCGCGTGCTGCTCGTGGCGGGCGTCGGGTTGCTGACGGCGTGGCCGGTCGTGGGCTGGGTGCGGGGCACGGGCCTGTCGGTCGCCCTGCTGGGGGAACTGGTCGGATGGGCGGTCCTGCTCGCCGTGGTGGGCGAGTTCGTCGTCGTCGGGGGGGCCGCACTGCGCGGGATGCTCCGTGCGGGGGGCCGCGGACACCGGTTGGCGTCCGACGACGTGGCGATCATCCCGCCACAGCTGTTTCGACGTCCTCGCCGAGACGGGGATCCGGCGTCAGAGTGATGCCAGCTCGTCCTCGAGCGCCTCGACGTCGAGCACGTTGTCCCAGCGGGCCACGATCGTGCCGTCAGAGCCCACGAGGAAGACCCACGGCTCGTTGCCGCCGATCTCGGTCTGGATCCATGCGGCTGCGGCGTCGTTGAGTTCGCCCTCGTCGAAGTCGTGCCACACCTCGAGGTGCACGAAGGCCGCACGGTCGGCGTGGCGGTCGGCCATGTCGGCGATGACCTCCGTCAGCGGGCCACAGAAGCGGCTGACGCAGTACACGGGTGTGGCGACCACCACCACGACCGGGCGTCCCTCGTCGAGCGCGTCCGCGATCACCGTGTCGTGCAGGTGGAGGTCGGGGATGGTCTGGTCCTCGGCCCGGGCGCGCGAGTCGACGGCATGCGCAGCGACGCGCCCCGCCTCGACGTCGGTGATCGTCAGGTTGTCGGACCGGGGTGCCGGGTCACCGACGTTCGGTACCAGGGGTTCCTCGAGGACCGTGAACACGGTCTGGCCCTCCAGGATCTCTCCGTCGACCTCGGCGGTCACGAGCAGCGCCCAGGTGCCCGGGGAGTCCAGGGTGACGCGCGCGGCGTAGACGCCCGATCCCTGTTCCCCCGCGAGCAGGCGTGGTGCGTCGGCAGGTCCGGACGGTTCCATGCCCGGAACGCCGAGCCACCGAGCGGTCGTCTGCTGGGGAAGTGCGACCTGGTCGGGCTGGCCGGGGTCGACGTGTCCGAGCTGGAACGTCACCTCACCGAAGCCGAGCAGCGACCGGTCCGGGGTGAACACCCCGGCGAGCAGACGCTGGTCGTCGCCGACGTGGACGTCGAAGCTCGCGACCGCGATCGACAGGTCCGGTGCGTCCTGGTCGGCTGCGGGCGCGTTCGCGTCGCCGCAGGCGGCGAGCAGCAGTGACAGGGTCGCGGCGAGGGCGACGCCTCGTCGGAGCGTTCGGCGCAGGGGCCGGTGCCGGGTCTCGTGCAGGGTCCGGCGGACGTTGTTCACGGGTACACCTCCGTCGGTGGGCGAGGATACGACGCCTCGGGGGTCTCACCGGACGCGTCGGATGTGGCAGCCTGTACCCATGCACCGTCTGCCCATGCTCCTCGCCCTGTCGCTGCTGGTGTCGTGCGCACCACAGGCTCCGGACGATGTCGTGGTGGGCCCTGCGCCTGTTCGTGTCGCCAGTGGCCCGGATGCCGAGACCGACCTGCTCGCCCACACGGTGGTGGCGCTGCTCGGTGCCGAGGGGATCGATGCGGAGGTCGTGTCCTTCGCCGACAGCCGCGACGCGCGGCAGGCACTCGAACTCGGGGCCGTGGACGTGCGTGTCGGCTACACGGGCGAGTCGTGGCTCGAGTCGATCGGACGGGCAGATCCTCCGGGTGACCCACGCGCGAGCTTCCAGGTCGTGCGTGACCACGATGCCGAGCGGGACATCGTGTGGTTGCCCCCGCGGATCATGGACGGACTCGACACGCCGCCGGCGAACGCCACCTTCGCCTTCGTGGTGCAGGGGCCGCCCTCCATCGATGCCGACCTGCAGACGATGTCGCAGCTCGCGACGCGCCTGTCCGCGCAGCCCGACGCACTGGTGTGCGTCGACCAGCAGTTCGCGGCCCGGCCCGACGGACTGTCGGCGGTGCTGTCCGCCTACAGCGTCCGCAGTGACCGGCAGTTCCTCGCCGCCAGCCCGTCCGAGGCGGTGCTCGGCGTCGGCGCGGGCGACTGCATCGCGGGCCTGACCACCACGACGGACGGTCGCGCGTGGCGAGCCGGCCTGCGTCCCCTCGTCGACGACCTCCAGATCTTCCCGGCGTTCGTCGTCACCCCGCAGGTGCGCGCGTCAGCCCTCGAACAGCACCAACGGTTGCGGTCTGCCCTGACGCCGCTGCCGGCACACCTGACCGGTCCGATGCTCGGACGGTGGAACGCACGACTGGTCGGCGGTGAACCGGTCGATCAGGTGGCGGGAGATGCTGCCGTCCAGCTCCTGCATGCCGCGGGGCGCGTGCTGGACGAGGACCCCGGCGACTGATCGCTGCGCGGCGTCAGAGGCGGCAGGCCAGGATGTCGGTCACGAGGATGCCGCGGGCACCCATCGCCCAGAGTTCATCCATGATCCGGTGGGAGTCGCGCTGTTCGACCATCGCCCGCACCGCCACCCAGCCCTTGTCGTGCAGGGGGCTCACGGTCGGGGACTCGATGCCCGGCGTGAGTGCACAGGCCTTCTCGACCTGCTCGACCCGGATGTCGTAGTCGATCATCACGTAGCGCCGCGCGATGATGACGCCGTTGAGACGCCGGAGCATCTGGTCGACCCGCTCGTCGGGTCCCGCGCCGTCCCGGCGGACCAGGATCGCCTCCGACTCGAGGATCGCGTCGCCGATCACCTCGAGTCCGGCCTGGCGCAGCGTGGTGCCGGTCGACACGACGTCCGCGATCACGTCGGCGACCCCCAGCCGTACCGCGTTCTCCACGGCGCCGTCGAGTTCGATGATCTCCGCGTCGAGTCCGCGTTCGGCGAGGTCGCGGCGTACCAGTCCGGCATAGGAGGTCGCGATGCGTCGACCGGCGAGGTCATCGATTCCCGTCGCGGTGCCCGGGACGGCGGCGTAGCGGAAGGTCGACCGCCCGAATCCGAGTGCGAGCACCTCCGCGGCGCCCGTCGCGGCATCGAGCAGCAGGTCACGACCGGTGATGCCGACGTCGAGCTGGCCGGTGCCCACGTACGTGGCGATGTCGCGCGGGCGCAGGAAGAAGAACTCTGTGTCGTTCTCCGGGTCGACGAGCACGAGTTCACGTTCGTCGTGGCGCTGGCGGTAGCCGGCCTCTCGGAGCATGGTGCTCGCGGCTCCCGACAGGGAGCCCTTGTTGGGAACGGCGACACGCAGCATCGTGACCTCGGGGTGGGGCCGTCGGTGAACCGGCTGATCGGCGCGGGAGGGCGATCGGGCCATCCGGGCGTCGGCGGTTCAGAGGTGAGCGTAGACGTCCTCGAGTTCGAGGCCGCACGCGAGCATCATGACCTGGGCGTGGTACAGCAGCTGTGACAACTCCTCGGCGGCCCGGTCACGGGTCTCGTGTTCCGCGGCCATCCAGGACTCGGCGGCCTCCTCGACGAGCTTCTTGCCGATCGTGTGGACACCGGCGTCGAGTGCGGCGACCGTCGAGGACCCCTCGGGACGGGTGCGTGCACGGTCCTGCAGTTCTTCGAACAGTGACTCGAACGTCTTCACGGCGCCCTCGCGGGTCGTGTCGGGTCTGGACCTGCGCAGGCTACGAGATGACGGCACGGCGCGTGGCGGCACGCCGGTCGCACGTGGCCTAGCCTCGACGCCCAACCGCCGCAGGCGGGAACAGGTGACGACCAGGAGCACGGACGTGGACCAGGGCACGGGAGCTGGAGACCAACCGAGCGAGGAGGAGGTCCGGGCGTACATGGAGCAGTTGCGCTCCTCGCCCGTCGACCAGGTGCTGGCAGAGATCTGTTCGGCGCTGCTCAGTGCGGCCCAGGTCAAGCTCGGCCGCCCCGACGGGCGCCTGCTCATCGACGTCGTGGGTGGGGTTGCCGACCAGATGCGGGGTGGGGACCTCGAGGAACTGACCACGCAGGTCGACCAGGCACTGAGCCAGTTGCGGCTCGCGCAGGTCGAGGCGGAGCGTCAGCAGGAGGCGGGCGGCTCCGCAGAGGCTGCCTCGACCGAGGCCCCGGGCGGACCGGCCCCGCAGGCGCCGCCGTCGGCGCCCTCGCCTCCGTCGGATTCGTCGGATCCGTCGGGAGGCCGTCGTCTGTGGACCCCTGGATCCTGAGTCGACAGGTCGCGCACGCCCGGCACGGGGCGCCGACGGGTGGTAGCCTCACCGGGTGACCAGCGATGGTCTGG
>JBBDIX010000006.1:24803-48016 GCA_040880235.1 Nitriliruptoraceae bacterium | reverse complement strand
TGCAGCCGATCCAGTGGGGCGCGGACATCGTCGTGCACTCGCTGACCAAGTACATGGGCGGGCACGGCAACTCGCTGGGCGGCGCCATCGTCGACTCGGGCAACTTCCCGTGGGCCGACCACGTGGAGCGATTCTCCGTGCTGTCCGACCCCGAACCTGCGTACCACGGCCTCGTCTACACCGAGGCGCTGGGACCCGCGGCGTACATCGGACGCGCGCGCACGGTGCCGTTGCGCAACACCGGTTCGGCGATCAGCCCGTTCAACGCGTGGTTGATCCTTCAGGGACTCCAGACCCTGAGTCTGCGCATGGACCGTCACGTCCAGAACGCCCTCGCCGTCGCCCAGCACCTGGCGGACCACCCGCGCGTCGACTGGGTCGAGTACGCCGGCCTGCCCAGCTCGCCGTACCACGAGCTCGCCCAGAAGTACACGGGAGGCAGGCCGTCGGCCCTGATGACGTTGGGCGTGAAGGGTGGTTACGACGCGGCCGTCCGGTTCCACGACAGCGTGGAGCTGTTCACCCGGCTCGCGAACATCGGTGACACGCGGTCCCTCGTCGCGCATCCGGCGTCGACGACGCACCGCCAGATGACAGAGGTGGAGCAGGCCCAGGCCGGGGTGACGCCCGACCTGCTGCGGCTGTGCGTCGGCATCGAACACATCGACGACATCATCGAGGACATCGACCGTGCTCTCGAGGCGAGCGCCTGATCCACGGGGCCGCTGCCGTAGGGCCTAGACTGGCCGTCAGGCAGCGGCCCCACCGGTCGTGGCCTGGAACGATCGACTCCCGGGCAGGCACTCCATGGCGCATCTGCAGATGGCTGCCGAGCGCGCCCATCTCGCCCGAGCCATCGCCCTCGCAGAGTCCGCGCGAGGCGTGTCGAGCCCCAACCCTCCGGTCGGGTGCGTGCTGGTCGCCGACGGACGTGTGGTGGGTGAGGGTGCGACACGACCGGTGGGGGGACCCCACGCAGAGGCGGTGGCCCTGGCCAGGATGCGGCCAGGGACAGGGCAGGATTCCGGGGACCTGGCGGCGTACGTGACCCTCGAGCCGTGCGCACACGTGGGTCGTACACCGTCGTGCGCGGAGGCACTCGTGGACGCGGGAGTCACCCGCGTGGTCATCGGCCGGTCCGACCCCCATCGTGTCGCGGCGGGGGGCGCCGACCGTCTGCGCGCTGCCGGAGTCACGGTCGACATCCTCGATCACGACGATCCGTACCTCCGAGCCCTGGAGGATCCGCTCGCCGGTCACCTGTCGGTGTCGATGCTCGGCCGTCCGCACGTGACCCTCAAGCTTGCGCAGACCGTCAGCGGTGCGCTCGTTCGTGACGACGGCGGCTGGGTGACCGGGTCGGCCGCGCGCCGGGCGGTGCACCGACTGCGCGCGACCGTCGACGGGGTCCTCGTCGGATCGGGAACCGTGCTCTCGGACGACCCTCGACTCGATGTCCGCGGCGACGACGGACGTGCGAAGCCAGGTCGCCAGCCTCGCGCGGTGGTGTTCGACACGGACCTGCGGACTCCCGTGACGGCACGTGTCGTGCGTGAGGGAACGATCGTCGTCACCAGCACGGCGGACGCAGGTCACCTCGAGGATCGGGGTGTGGACGTGGTGTGCGTCGAGCGATCGGGAGCGCACGTCGATCTGGCCGCGGCCATGCGGGCGCTCGTCGACCGTGGTGTGACCACGCTGCTCGCGGAACCCGGTCGTACGCTCGCCGATGCGCTGGTCGTGCACGAGCTGGTCGACCGGCTCGTGCTGCACGTGGCCGACGGGCCCGGAACCCTGCAGGCCGCCGTCGAGGTGGATGCCCGGTGGGAACTGGAACGACTGGGCGGCGTCGGACCGGACGCGGTCCTGCAGTGGCGGCACCTGCGACCTGTCACCGCAGAGGATCGGGCAGCCTGATGTTCACCGGACTGGTCGAGGAGATGGGCCTCGTCGAGGCCCTGGACGTGGATCCGACCCGTGGGGTGCTGCAGGTCGCGGCGCAGATCGTGGTCGAGGACGTGGTCATCGGGGACTCGATCAGCGTCGACGGCTGCTGTCTCACGGTCACGTCGGTGTCAGACGGGCGCCTGACGTTCGACCTGATGGCCGAGACCCTGCAGGTCACCGCGCTGGGGGAGCGAGCCGTCGGCGATCGTGTGAACCTCGAACGGGCGATGTCCCACGAGCGGCGATTCGGCGGCCACGTGGTACAGGGACACGTGGACACCGTGGGCACCGTCGTGGAACGCCGTGACCGCCCCGGCACCGTCGACGTCACCTTCCGGGCACCCGGCATCCGCCGATGGCTGGTGCCCCGGGGATCGGTCACGGTCGCCGGGGTGAGCCTCACGGTGGTGGACGCAGATGCCGAGGGCACCTTCCGTGTGGGGCTCATCCCACAGACGTGCCGGGACACGACGCTCGGTGGCCTGCGGGCTGGCGACCGTGTCAACCTCGAGGGGGACGTGATCGCGAAGTACGTCGAGCGGCTGTTGGCCCAGGGGCTCGACACGCCGTACCGTGGAGCGTTCGACCCGGCACGCCACGAGGATGACCGTTGAGCCGCTTTGCGACCGTCGACGAGGCCGTCGCCGTCATCCGTGACGGGGGCATGGTGATCGTCGTCGACGACGAGGACCGTGAGAACGAGGGCGACCTCGTGCTCGCGGCGGACGCGGCGACCCCGGAGAACCTGGCCTTCATCATCAACCACTCGAGCGGTGTGCTCTGTGTCCCGATGCTGGGTGAGGACCTCGACCGTCTGCGCCTTCCGCCGATGGTGGCTCGCAACGAGGATCCCAAGGGCACGGCGTACACCGTCAGCGTCGATGCGACCGAGGGCACCAGCACCGGGATCTCTGCGGCCGACCGCACCCGGACGTGTCGCGTCCTGGCCGACCCGGACTCGACCCACGAGGACGTGACCCGACCTGGCCACGTGTTCCCGCTGCGCTACCAACCGGGAGGAGTCCTTCGCCGCCCGGGGCACACCGAGGCGTCGGTCGACCTGGCGCGACTGGCGGGCAGGCGACCTGCGGGGGTCATCTGCGAGGTGGTCAACCGTGACGGCACGATGGCCAGGGTGCCGGACCTGCAGGCGTTCGCCGACGAACACGGCCTGTTGGTCGTCACCATCGAGGACCTGGTCGCGCATCGGCGCGAACGGGAGTCGCTCGTGGAGCGCATCGGCCGCGCGCGGATCCCGACGCCCTACGGCGAGTGGACGGCCGTCGGGTACCGGTCCGTGGTCGACGGGATGGAGTCGATCGCCCTGCTGTACGGCGACGTCGAGGGCGCGTCGGACGTGCTCGTGCGCATGCACTCCGAGTGCCTGACCGGCGACGTCTTTCGATCGCTTCGCTGCGACTGCGGCCCCCAGCTCGACCTCGCGATGGCACGAATCGCCGACGAGGGCACCGGCGTCATCGTGTACCTGCGCGGCCACGAGGGGCGAGGCATCGGCCTGCTGCACAAGCTCCAGGCGTACGAACTGCAGGACGCAGGGTCCGACACCGTCGACGCCAACCTCGAACTGGGTCTGCCCGCCGACGCGCGGGACTACGGCACCGGCGCGATGATCCTGGTGGACCTCGGCCTGTCGACGCTGCGCCTGCTGACCAACAACCCGGACAAGCGTGTCGCCCTCGGAGGGTTCGGCCTGTCGATCGTGGAACGCGTGCCCGTCACGGTGGTTCCCAACGCGGACAACGTCGACTACCTGCGCACGAAGGCGGACCGGTTCGGCCATGAGTTCGCGGCCGTGGATGCGCAGACACCGGTGTCGCACGGGGTGGGCGACATCGCCCGTCAGCGCGCCGCCGCGCCCGCCGTGGTGACTCGCGCGCGTGGTTTCGCGATGGCACCGCCACCGCCCGACAGCGACGACGAGCAGGCTCGGACGCCCGCGGGGCACGAACCGGGGCAGCGAAAGGACTCGGCATGAGCGGACCCACCATCCACGAGGGGCAGCTCGATGCCTCCGACCTGACGATCGGTCTCGTGGTCGCACGATTCAACGAGGCGATCACGGAACGACTCGAGGCGGGAGCGGTCGATGCCCTTCGTCGCCATGGCGCCGACGTCGGAGCGATCCGCATCGTGCGTGTCCCGGGCTGCTTCGAGATCCCCGTGGCCCTCGAGGCGCTCGCCGATTCCGTCGACGCGCTCGTCGCGCTCGGATGCGTCGTTCGGGGCGCCACGCCGCACTTCGACCACGTCGCCGGGCCGTGTGCATCCGGCTGCAGCGACGTGGCACGCACCCACGGCACGCCGGTGGGATTCGGCGTCCTGACCGTCGACACGTGGGAACAGGCGGTGGAACGCGCGGGCGGAAAGCTCGGCAACAAGGGCGCAGAGGCCGTGCTGGCCGCCGTCGAGACCGCGCAGGTCCTGCGCTCGCTGTGAACGCTGCGACCCCGACGCCTGCGCCCGGGGCCCGTGCTCGCGCCCTGCACGAGGAACAGGTGCTCCTCGACGCCGTGGCCGACCGCGTGGACGCGCTGCGGCGACGCGCAGAGCGGCACCTCGCGGCGGCCATCTCCGACCGGGACGGGTCGACGTTCCAGGCGCGGTTCGAGCGCGACGTCGCGACGAAGCACCATGCCAACCGCGCAGCGCGGTTCACGTTCGGCGACATCGAGTCGCTGGCGTTCGGGCGCCTCGACGACGTCCATGGTGACCGGTTCCACATCGGCAGGGTGTCGGTGGTCGACGAGGACGGCGAGGTTCTGCTGGTCGACTGGCGGGCACCGGCGGCCGCGGCGTTCTATCGCGCGACGCCGGTGCACACCGAGGGTGTCGCGCGTCGGCGGACGCTGATCACCCGGGGACGCCACGTCCAGGATCTGGACGACGAGATCCTCGATCTGGACGCGGCCGAGCGTCTCGGCCTGGAGACCGTCAGTGGCCAGGGTGCCCTGCTCGCTGCCCTGTCCCGTGCGCGCAGCACCACCATGCGCGACATCGTCGCGACGATCCAGGCCGAACAGGACGCGATCATCCGTGCGCCTGCTCGAGGGACGATGGTCGTGACCGGTGGACCGGGCACCGGAAAGACCGTCGTGGCGCTGCACCGCGTGGCGTATCTGCTGTACGAGGACCGGGATCGATTCGAGGGCCGGGGTGTGCTGGTCGTCGGACCCTCCACGGCCTTCACCGAGTACACGGCGCGTGTCCTGCCGGCACTGGGGGAGGACTCCGCGGTGCAGCGGAGCATCGGATCCCTCGCGCCTGCAGGGGTGCGAGCCCACGACTGGGACGAACCCGAGGTGTCACAGGTCAAGGGGTCGCTCGCGATGGTCGAGGTGTGTCGGCGACTGCTCGTCGCGGCCGTCCCGGACCTGCCGCCCGAGTTCCGGTTCAGCGTCGACGGGACCTCGGCGTCCGTCGACGGGCAACGGCTTCGTCGGCTGCGCGAGCGACTGCTCACCGGGATCGATCCCGATCGCACGGGCGCCACCTACCTGCGCCTGCGCAGGTCGGCCGACGACGCACTGGAGACGATGCTGTGGCGTGTGTGGAGTCAGGCTCGGTCCCACACCGCAGGCCGGGCACCCGAGGATCCACGCGACGTCGGGTTCCACTCGGCCCTGGCCGCGTCGCCGCGCATGACGATGCTGCGCCGCTGCTGGTGGCCCGACCTCGATCCCGAGGTCATGCTCGCCCAGCTCGCCGACGGACGGATCTCGCTGGATCGGGTGGCCGACGGGGTGCTCCCCGTAGCGGCGCGCCAGACCCTGGCGGCGGGGTGGGAACACGCGGATCGATGGACGGTGGACGATGCCGCCCTGATGGATGAACTGTCGGCGCTGGTCGGCACGCCGGAGCTCCGGCGCGACGACCCGGAGGACGACCCCGGCCTCCGCCTCACCATGGATCACGGACCTCGCGAACCTCCCTCCGTGGACGTGACCGCCGCGGACTATCGGGACTTCGCCCACGTCGTCGTCGACGAGGCACAGGACCTCACGCCGATGCAGTGGCGAGCCCTGTCACGTCGTGGTCCCTATGCCTCGTGGACCGTCGTCGGTGACCTCGCCCAGCGCAGCAGGGTGGGCGAGCCGGAGACCTGGGAGCAGATCGCCGGGCTGATCGGGCGCCGACAGGTCGAGATCCGGCGTCTGGAGGTGAACTACCGCACCCCGACGGAGGTCGCGGCGGTGGGGCGCGCGGTCCTGGAGGCCGCCGGGCACCACCCGGACGCGTTTCCCCGGACCATCCGTGAGACGGGCACGCGCCCGAGGCTCGTGGAGACCCGTGACGTCGCCGCCGTCGCACTCGACACGGCGCGAGCCGCGGTCGACGAGCACGGGGGGACCGTGGTGATCGTCACGCCTCGCGGCGCCGTCGCGCCGCTGCAGGTCCGCGCGGGGGACCACGACGGCGTGGTCGACGGGCGACTGCGCATCCTCGACGCGCGTGAGGTCAAGGGCCTGGAGTTCGACGACGTCGTGGTGGCGTGGCCGGAACGCATCCTGGGAGGGTCGACGACGGGACTGCACGACCTCTTCGTCGCGGTGACCCGTGCCACCCGGCAGTTGACCATCGTGACCGAACCGGGTGTGGCGTTCCCGGGTCGTGAGCATCTCGAACCGGTCACGGTCGCCGAACGCACCTGAGGAGTCGTCGTGACGGGTGCATCGGAGTCGCTCCTGCACGTCGACATGGATGCGTTCTACGCCTCCGTGGAACAGCGAGACGACCCGTCCCTGCGGGGGCGCCCCGTGGCCGTCGGCGGCGCGGGACGTCGAGGCGTGGTCGCCGCGGCATCCTACGAGGCACGTCGGCATGGCGTTCGCTCGGCCCTGCCGATGATGCGCGCACGGCACCTGTGTCCCGAACTCGTGGTGTTGCCCACGCGCATGGCCCACTACACCGGGATCTCGCGGCGGGTGATGGCGATCCTGCGCGACGTGTCCCCACTCGTGGAGCCGATCTCCCTGGACGAGGCCTTCGTCGACGTGTCGGGCGCCACCCGCCTGTTCGGAGCACCGGTCGAGATCGGACACGCGATTCGACGTCGGGTCCGCGAGGAACTGGACCTTCCCTGCTCGGTCGGGGTCGCCTCCACGAAGTCGGTGGCCAAGCTGCTGTCGGCTCGCGCCAAGCCGGACGGGATCCTCCACTGGCCGACGGACCGCACCGCCGAACGGCTTCGAGACGTCGAGGTGTCGGCGCTGTGGGGCGTCGGCCCCACGACCCATGGGCGCCTCGCAGAACACGGGGTGCGCACCATCGGTGACCTCCTCGACCTCGACGCGCTGCTCGTCCGCAGGGTCGTCGGCGACGCGGCTGCCGTACGGCTGCTGTCGCTCGCACGGGGAGAGGATCCGCGCCCCGTCGAGACCTCTCGTCCGGTGCGATCGGTGTCCCACGAGACGACCTACGTGCAGGATGTCGGCACGCTCGAGGAACTCGACGCCGAGGTCCTGCGGCTCGCGGTCCAGGTGGCCCGACGACTGCGGGCGAGCGGACGGTCGGGACGAACCGTGACCGTCAAGGTCCGGTCGCCGTCCTTCGAGACCCACACCCGTGCGACGACGCTGGAGCGCCCGACGGACCTGACGCACGAGATCGGGCAGGTCGCACGCGAACTGCTGGACCAGTTCGGCGTCGACACGCCGGTTCGACTGCTCGGTGTCGCCGTGTCGAACCTCGTCGAGGGATCGACGGGACAGCTCAGCCTCGACGGGGGAGAGGGGGAACGTTGGCGCGCCGTCGACGCCGTCAGTGACGCGGTCGGACGTCGGTTCGGCGATCGCCCGCTGCCGGCGTCCCTGCTCGGTCGTCAGGGGCGCGAACGCTCAGAGGACGGGTAGGAACCTCGTCACGGATCGCTGCCCGAGTCCGTCCAGGTAGGCGGCGAGTTCCTCGTACACCGCATCGCCGACCATGACCCGCAGTTCGGCCTCCATGCTCCGGTACACGGGGCGGTCGGCGACGAAGGCGACGTCGTCGTCGAGGCACCACCAGTCGAAGTCCGCGCCACCGTCTCCCCAGTGGCCGCGTTCGTACGCGGCGATGGTGTGGACCTCGAGGGTGGCGCCATCGTTGGCGACGAGTTCCTCGATCGTGCGGTGCAACGGCACCTGCCAGCAGACGGTGGGCTTGTGGGTCATGTGGTGCAGGCCGTCGCGTTCGGCGAGGTGGTGCAGGGCGCACCCCTCGCCGCCGGTGAATCCCGTGCGGTTGGCGAAGATGCACGCGCCGTCGACCACCCGTGTGCGGACCTCGCCGTCGTCGTCCGGTTCGAAGGCGCCCTGCCCGGCGGCGAGCGCGTGGTACTGCATCGTCCGGTCGTCGAGTTCGTCGGTGACGAGCTGCTCGATCTCTGCGGCATCGTCGTCGTCGTTCAGCCACGCGCCGTGCAGGCAGCACCCCACGGCCGGATCCTGGGCTCCGGGGTGGATGCCCTCGCAGCCGGCGCCGTAGATGCAGCGGTAGCCCGAGCTCAGGAACGTCACGTCGAACGTGTACCGACGGTGGTCGTCGTCGGGGTCGGTGACGGTCACCCACTCACGTTCCAGCACGCCGGCGCTCCGATGATCGGCGTCAGAGCGTACGTCGGCGGTGCGTGGGAACCGGCAAGTAGCCTGCCGCCATGCCCGTCGAGTCCTCCGTCGAACCCCTGGTGCGTCGCTACCTCGACCACCTGCGCGTCGAACGTGGGCTGGCCGCCAACACGATCGAGGCGTATGCCCGCGACCTGCGCCGCTGGGTGGACTTCCTCGCGGCCGAGCGAGGACGCGTCGTCGTCGACGCCCAGCCCGACGACCTGCAGGCCTACGTGCTGTGGCTGCGAGACACCCCCGGAGCGCGTGGGGCGCAGCGTTCGAACGCCACGGTCGCGCGTGCGACGGTGGTGGTCCGGGGGCTGTCGCGGTTCCTTGCCACCGAGGGGCTCGGCGGCGACGACCTCGCACGACGCAGTCAGGTCCCGATCGCCGCTCGGCGTCTGCCGAAGGCCCTCTCGGTCGACCAGGTCGCCCGGCTCCTGGCCGCGCCCACCGGTGAGGATCCCGGACCCCGACGGGACCGCGCCCTGCTCGAACTGCTCTATGCCGCGGGCCTCCGCGTCAGTGAGGCCGTGGGCATCGACGTGGACGACGTCGACGACAGTGAGCGCCTCGTGCGGGTGCGCGGCAAGGGGTCGAAGGAACGGCTCGCGCCCTATGGCGAGGTCGCGGCGCGCGCGCTCGACGCCTGGCTGGTGTCGCGGGCTGCCGTGACACCCACGACCCCGGCGGTGTTCACCAGCCTGAGAGGCACACGGCTGACCCGTCAGGGTGCCTGGAAGATCGTCGGCGGTCACGCCGAGCGCGTCGGGCTCGGAGGTCGGGTGTCGCCCCACACCCTGCGACACTGCTTTGCGACCCACCTCATCGAGGGGGGCGCGGATGTGCGTGCGGTGCAGGAACTGCTGGGCCACGCGAGTGTGACCACGACGCAGATCTACACGCTGGTCAGCCGCCGAGCGCTCACCGAGGCGTACGTGCGCGCGCATCCCCGCGCGCATCGCGGTTGACTGCCGACCCGAGGAGGGACGAGCCGATGGCACGCCTGGAGATGCCCACGCTGATCGCGCGCAAGCGTGACGGTGGGGAGCTCTCGCCGGACGAGGTGCGAGCGATCATCGAGGCGTACGTGGGCGGCGACGTCGACGACGCGCAGATGGCTGCCCTGCTGATGGCGGGGGTGATCAGGGGATTCACCACGACAGAGGCCGTGGCGCTCACGGACGCCTTCGTCCGGTCGGGTGACACGGTGGACCTCTCGGCGCTGCGCGGCCCGACGGTCGACAAGCACTCGACCGGCGGAGTCGGTGACGTCACCACGCTCGTGGTCGCGCCCCTGCTGGCTGCGGCCGGGTGTCAGGTCGCCAAGCTCTCCGGTCGCGGCCTGGGGCACACCGGGGGCACGCTCGACAAGCTCGAGTCGATCCCGGGCTTCACCGTCGACCTGTCCCCGGACCAGCTGGCGCGTCAGGTCGAGGACATCGGGCTGGCGGTGGCCGCCGCCACCCAGGACCTCGTGCCGGCAGATCGTCGGCTGTACGCCCTGCGTGACGTGACCGGCACGGTGCCGTCGGATGCGCTGATCGCGGCCAGCGTGATGAGCAAGAAGATCGCAGGCGGTGCCGGTCACGTCCTGCTCGACGTCAAGGCGGGTTCCGGCGCCTTCATGGAACGCCCCGACGACGCACGCCGCCTCGCGCAGCTGTGCGTCGACATCGGCGAGGCGCACGGCCGACGGACGGGTGCGCTGGTCACGGACATGTCGCAGCCCCTGGGAGATGCCGTCGGAAATGCCCTGGAGGTGGTCGTCGCGGTCGAGACGTTGCAGGGCCGGCGGGGTGGGCGCCTGCGTGACCTGTGCGTCGAACTGGCCGCTGCCACCCTGTCGCTGACCGGCGTCGGGCTGGACGAGGCACGCGACCGGGTGGTGGGGCACCTCGACGACGGGACTGGGCTGGAACGGTTCGCGGCGTTCGTCGCTGCACAACACGGTGACCCACGGGTGGCCGAGGATCCCGCGAGCGTGCTGCCGGTGGCCCCGGTCGTCCAGGAGTGGACGGGACGGGACGGGACGATCGCGGCGTTCGCCTGCCGGCGGCTGGGCGAACTGGCGGGGTTGCTGGGCGCCGGCCGACAGCGCCGGTCGGACCCGGTCGATCCGGCCGTGGGCCTGGAGGTGTTCGGGCGCATCGGCGACCAGGTGGACGGCGTCGCGCCCGTCGTGCGCATCCACGCGCGATCCGAACCGGATGCCCGCAGGGTCGCGGAGGAACTCGACCAGGTCGTGGTGATCAGCGACGATCCGGTCGCGGCGCCGGCGCTGATCGTCGACCGCGTGGGGCTGGAGCGATGACGAACGAGCCACTCGACGATCTCGCGGGCCAGCGCATACCCATCGGGGCGCTGACCATCAACGAGTCCCTCTGGGCGGCACTGCGCTGCCTGCAGGCCGTGTGGCGACCGTCGGCCGTTGTCGCGCTCGTCCTGCTCGGGCCCTACCAGCTGCTCGCGTCGTTCCTGGTGTCGCGACAGATGCCTGCCTCCTCGGACGGTCCGGTCACCGGGCGCTTCGCCGATCCGTTCGTGGACCGGACGGCCGAACAGATGGCGACGGGGATGCGTCTGATGGGCCTGCTCGTCATCGCCGGGCTCGTGCTCTCCCTCATGGCGAGTGCGACGTCGGTCGAGATGATCCGCCGGGTGGACCGTGGCGGAGCACCCGACGCACGGGCGTCGTTGCGTCTCGGGTTCGAACACCTGGGACCCGCACTGGGAGCAACCGTGCTCATGGTCGTGCTGGCCGTGAGCACGGTGTTCGGGACCGCGGTGCTGATCAGTCCGGTGGCGATGGTCAGCCCGGGCGCCGCGGCGATCATGACCACGCTGGCGATCCTGTGGATCGGGTTCGCGGTGGCGGTGCTCGGTCAGGTACTCGTCCCCGTGGTGGTGTTCGACGGCACCGGGTCGCTCGGCACCCTGCGTCGCGGCCTGCACGTCCTGCGTCGACGCACCACGCGCGCGGCGATGCTCACCGTGGCGGCCGCGGTGGCCATCCTGACGTCGGGGCTGCTCGTGTCCGTCGTCGCCGTACTCGTCGCGCCCTCCGGGGGGTGGCTGGTCGAGGCCCTCGTGGCGGTCGCCCTGTCGATGGTCGCCGTGCCGATCACGGCGGTGACCGGGACGCTGATGCACGTGGATGCGGCCAGCCGCCTGCAGGGCATGGACCCGCGCCGGTCGACGGCCGAGTGACGAGAGGGCCTGTGTAGGATCGCGGACGCCAGCGACACGTCGACGGATGGTCTTGAGGCAGATGAGCTACGAGGTGAAGCTCCAGGCGTTCCAGGGCCCGTTCGACCTGTTGCTCCAGCTCATCGCACGTCGCCAGCTCGACGTCACCGACATCGACCTGGCGGAGATCACCGGCGACTTCATCGCGCAGCTCAACGCACACCTCGACGATCTCGACCTCGAGACGGCGACACGATTCCTGGTGGTCGCGGCCACGCTCGTCGAGTTGAAGGGCGCGCGCCTCCTGCCGCGAGAGCAGCGCGAGGAGCTCGAGGACCTGCTCGGCGACGCGCGGGACATGCTCTATGCCCGACTGCTCGAGTACCGGGCCTTCCGCGACGTCGCGCGCCTGATCGAGGGTCAGTTCGCGCGACACGAGTGGAGTCGTGCGCGCGAGGTCGCCCCCGAGGGCTGGATCCTGAGGCTGGTCCCGGAGACGCGCCTGTCCATCGACGCGCCCGGTCTCGCCGGCCTCGCGGCGGCCGTGCTGAGCCCTGCTCCGGAGCCGGAGATCGGACTCGACCACATCCGTCGCAGCTACATGACGATCCGCGACGCCGCCCTGGAGGTGCTCGCCGCCCTTCCCGGACCGGGCGAGTCCCTGCAGTACGCGACGCTGGTCGGGGGGCGCGATCGAAGCGATCGGGTCGTGCTGTTCCTGGCCGTGCTCGAGCTGTTCAAGCTGGGCCACGTGGGTCTGCAACAGGCTCGTTTCACCGACCCGATCGTGGTGCAGCGGCGGGACGGCGGGACCGACCTCGAGTCGATCACCGAGGACGACCTCGACGAGGCGTCGGAGGAGGTCACGACCGAGGACGAGGTCACGACCGAGGTCGAGTCCGAACTCCAGTTGTCCGCGCGATGACCGACGATCCCCGTCTGTTCGCGCTGGGACCCCAGGGCCGCAGTGGCCTCGAGGCGATCCTCTTCCTCGCGGACGAACCTGTGCCGACACCGGTGCTCGCCGAGGCACTCGAGGTCGACGAGCCCGTCATCGCCGACGCGCTCGGGGCCCTTGTCGAGGAGTACGCAGACCGGGGCATCGAGATCCGGTCGTCTGCCGGTGGTTGGCGCATGTACTCGTCGTCGGCGGCCCGTGGTGCCGTCGAACGGTGGGCACTGTCGGGTCGGACGGGCCGCCTGACGCAGGCCGCACTCGAGACCCTGGCGGTCATCGCCTACAAGCAACCGATCAGTCGCGCCGACATCGGCGACATCCGCGGCGTGAACGCCGACGCGTCCGTGCGCAGCCTCGTGGCGAGGGGTCTGGTCGAGGAGTCCGGTCGCGACTCGGGACCGGGCCAGGCGTTCCTGTACGCGACGACACCCATCTTCCTCGAGCGCCTCGGGCTCGACTCCCTGGCGGACCTGCCCCCCCTGACCGACTACCTGCCCGAGGGCCCCGCGCCCGACGAACCGGAGCTCGGCGGCATCAACGAGATCCGGCGCCGCCTCGCGGCCGCGGGTGGGCGCGGGGACGCGGCGGGTGACCAGGATGGCGGGCTGCCTCCTCCGCGTCCGCGTCCGCGGGCCGTCGACGACATGGGCGACCTCTCGGACCGGCTCGAGTCCGCGGCCCGCAGCGCCATGGACCGACTGCGCACCGCCGTGACGGATGACACGGTTCCCTCGACGGACGCTGCACCCGTCACGACGGAAGACCCCGAGGATGGCTGAGGAACGACTGCAGAAGATGATGGCGGCCGCGGGGGTGGCATCGCGCCGTGCCTCGGAGGAGCTGATCTCCCAGGGCCGGGTGACGATCAACGGCGTGGTCGCCGAGCTGGGCAACCGGGTGGACCCGACTCGTGACGTGGTCGAGGTGGACGGGGAACGGGTGAACGTCCATCCGGACCGGGTCTACATCGCGCTCAACAAGCCGCGCGGCGTGATCACGACCGCCGACGATCCGGAAGGGCGGCCCACGGTCCTCGACCTGGTGAACCTTCCCCAGCGACTGTTCCCGGTGGGGCGCCTCGATCAGGACACCGAGGGCCTGCTGCTCATGACCAACGACGGGGAACTCGCTCATCAGCTGCTGCATCCGTCGTTCGAGGTCGAACGCGTGTACGTGGCCCTGGTTCCCGGCCCGGTTCGAAGGAAGGTGTTGGCCCAGCTCCGCGACGGCGTCGAGGTCGAGGACTACGTGGCGCGCCCGCGACGCGTGCGGGTCCTCGAGGAACAGTCGTCGAAGGTCCTGCTCGAGGTCGTCATGACCCAGGGGCGCAAGCGTGAGGTGCGCCGCATGCTCGGCGCCGTGGGACTCAACGTGGAGCGCCTCGCGCGGGTGTCGTACGGCGGCGTCGACCTCGGGGAACTGCGCCAGGGCAAGTGGCGGTTCCTCACCCAGCAGGAGATCGGCCGGCTGCACGCGGCCGTGAACCGACCGGACGGAGACCGTTGATGGCCACCGAACGTGTCCGTGCGCTGCGGGGAGCGACAACCCTCGACGTCGATGACCATGCACATCTCATCGAACGCACGCAGGAGCTCATCGTCGCGCTGTTCGACCGCAATGCGCTGCTCGAGGACGACCTGGTCTCGATCGTGTTCACGGCCACCGCGGACATCCACAGTGGGTTCCCGGCGGAGGCGGCCCGGGAGGCCGGGATCACCCACGTCCCGTTGCTCTGTGCGCAGGAACTTCGGATCGAGGGAGCGGTGCCCCGCTGTGTGCGGTTGCTGGTCCACACCTACACGACGCGTTCCCATGCCGACCTGCGCCACGTCTACCTCCACGGAGCGAGCCAGTTGCGCACGGACCTGCCCGAATGAGCGCGGTGCGCCCCGGGATGGTGGACGTGGTGCGCGTGCACCCGTCGACCCTCGGCGGGTCGGTGGCGGTCCCGGGGGACAAGTCGCTCAGCCACCGGGCGCTGCTGCTGGGAACCCTGGTCGGCGAGGCGGTCGAGGTCTCCGGGCTGGCGGACAGTGGTGACGTGCAGGCGACCGCGGCCGCGTTGCGCCTCATGGGCGCGCAGGTCGACCTCGAGGTGCGTGACGGCGACGTCGCGGGCACGGTGTGCGGCGGGGTGCGTGAGCCAGACGACGTGATCGACTGCGGCAACTCCGGGACGTCACTGCGACTGCTCGCCGGCGTCGCCGCGGGGATCGACGGGGTCAGCGTGCTCACTGGTGACGGCTCGCTTCGTGGACGTCCGGTCGATCGTGTGCGTGACCCCCTGCAGGCGATGGGTGCTCGGTTGACGGCAAGGGGCGGGAGACTGCCACCGCTGGTCGTGGAGGGCGGCGACCTGCGACCTGTCGAGTGGCACAGCCCGGTGGCCAGCGCTCAGGTGAAGTCGTGCGTCCTGCTCGCCGGGCTGCGTGCATCGGGAACCACCACCGTCGTGTCGCCGGCGCCGAGTCGAGATCACACCGAGCGCATGCTCGGACACCTCGGTCAGCCCGTCGAGCGAACCGTCGACGCCGCTGCAGAGACCGTGCGACTGACCCCGACGGGGATGATCCCGGCACCGGTGCGTGTCGCGCGTGACCCGTCGAGTGCGGCGTTCTGGCTGGTCGCCGCGGCCATCGGCGAGCAGCCGATCACCACGCCCGGCGTGTGCGTCAACCCGGGGCGCGTCGGCTTCGTCGACGTCCTGGAGTCCATGGGTGCCACGGTCGCGTCCGGTGACCTCCGTGAGGACAGTGGAGAGCCCGTCGCCGACCTGACGGTCAACCCCGGGAATCTCCGGGGTGCCCAGGTGTCCGGCGCGGCGGTCGTCGCGGCGCTCGACGAACTGCCCGTACTGTCGCTCGCCGGCCTGCGTAGCGACACGGGACTCGAGGTGCTTGATGCGCAGGAACTGCGCGTCAAGGAGTCGGATCGCATCCGCACGCTCGTGGCGGCGCTCGGGGCGCTGGGCGTGGAGATCGAGGAACGTCCCGATGGGTACCGTGTGCCGGGTGGTCAGACGCCGCAGGGCGGCGTCGTCCACGCTCACGGGGACCACCGCATCGCCATGACGGCGGCGATCGCCGCCACCATCTCGACCGGACCCGTCGAGATCACCGGCTTCGCGTCGGTCGCGTCGTCCTACCCCACGTTCCTCGACGATCTCCAGGCCCTCGGGGGCCGTGTGGAGGTCATCGCCCACACCTAGGGAGCACCTCGGTGCAGCCATCGGACACCGAAGACCTCGACCTGCGGCGCGACGAGCCGGAAGGTGGTGGTGTCGTCGTCGCCATCGACGGCCCTGCGGGGTCGGGAAAGTCCACCGTCGCAGGACTCGTCGCGCACGCCCTCGGGGTGCCCCATGTCGACACCGGCGCGCTCTACCGGGCAGCCGCGCTCGCCTGCCTGCGCGCGGACGTCGACCTCGACGACGGTCCCGCGTGTACCCGTGTGGTCGTCGGTGCGACCATCGACCGCCTCGACGAGAGAACCCTGCTCGACGGCGAGGACGTCGAGGACGAGATCCGTGGACCTGCGGTCACCGCGGCGGTCTCGCGTGCCTCCGCACACGCGGGGGTTCGTGATGCCCTGCGCCCCGCACAGCGCCGTGTGGCGCTGGCGCACGGAGGGGTCGTCGAGGGGCGGGACATCGGCAGCGTCGTGCTGCCCGACGCCGACGTCAAGGTGTTCCTGACCGCGAGTGTCGAGGAACGGGCGCGACGTCGCGCCGAACAGACGGGGCGCAGCGACCTCACCGCGTTGGCCGCCGAGATCCGTGAGCGCGACGACGCGGATGCCTCTCGGGACGTCGCGCCGATGCTGCGCCCGGACGATGCCGTGGAGATCGACACCACGAGCCAGTCCGTGGACGACGTCGTCGACGCGATCGTCCGGCGTGCCCACGAGGCCGTGAACCCAGATCCGGTCGCGGCGAGGCGGTCACTGCCCCGCATCGCCATCGTGGGGCGTCCGAACGTGGGCAAGTCGACACTGGTCAACCGCATCGTCGGGCGACGTGTCGCGATCGTCGAGGAACGTCCCGGTGTCACCCGCGACCGCGTCGAGCACCGCGCCGAGTGGGTGGGACGCGATCTCGTCGTCATCGACACGGGGGGGTGGGAACAGAGCGCGAAGGGGATGGGGCTGCGGATCGCCGAGCAGGCCCAGACCGCGATCGACAGCGCGGACCTCGTGCTGTTCGTGGTGGACGCGACGATCGGCGTGCTCGCCGACGACGAGGCCTTCGCCCGGCTGCTGCGTCGAGGTTCCACCCCGGTGCTGCTGGTGGCGAACAAGGTCGACGGTGAACGCCAGCAACCGCTGGTGCACGACCTGCACGCACTCGGTCTGGGTGCGGCCTTCGCCGTGTCGGCCCGACATGGCCGCGGGGTGGGCGACCTGCTCGACGCCGCCGTCGCCCTGATCCCCGAGGGCGGCAGCGCGGGCGACGAGCACACGGTCCCGTCGATCGCGATCGTCGGGCGTCCCAACGTGGGCAAGTCGTCCCTCTTCAACCGCCTGGTGGGCGAGCAGCGTTCACTGGTGGATCCCGTACCCCACACGACGCGCGACGCCGTCGACACCATGGTCGAGCTCGACGGCCGACCGTGGCGATTCGTCGACACCGCCGGGATGCGCCGGAAGTATCGGCAGGGAGAGGACACCGAGCTGTACTCGGTCGACCGGACCCGTGACGCCATCGAACAGGCGCATCTCGTCCTGTTCGTCGTCGACGCGTCGGAGCCACTCGGGGAACAGGATCAACGGCTGGCCGCCATGCTCCGGGATGCAGGCTGTGGTGTGGTGCTCGTGTGCAACAAGTGGGACCTCGTCGACGAGGATCGCCACGAGGAGCTCGACCGCGAACTGGATCGACTGCTGTCGTTCGCGGCGTGGGCGCCTCGCATCCGCGTGTCGGCTCAGACCGGCCGCGGCGTTCGGCGGGTCACCGGCCACCTCGCCGCCGTGTGGGACAACTTTCGACGACGCGTCCCGACCCGCGAGCTCAACCGTGTGGTCGAGGACGCCATCGCGATGCACGCCCCTCCGCGACGCGGGAACCGGCCCCTGCGCATCCGCTACTCGACCCAGGCAGAGGTGGCGCCCCCACGGTTCATCATGTTCGCGAACGGACCGATCCCACCCGGGTATCGCCGCTACCTCGAGCGTGTCCTGCGGGAACGCTACGACTTCACCGGGGTACCCCTCGCGATCGACGATCGTCCGCCGGCGCGGCGGGACCGTCCGACGCGGCGCCGATGACCTGCCGCCGCTGGGGTGTGTTCGCTGGCCTGCCCGCCACGCGCTAGCGTCGTCTGCGGCTCGCGGCTCCGGTCGCGATGCCGATCACGGGCTGTGGCGCAGTCAGGTAGCGCACTCGTCTGGGGGACGAGGGGTCGCCGGTTCAAGTCCGGCCAGCCCGACCACGACAGACATCGCACGATGCATCACACGACACATCGCGAGGAGTCCAGGCCCTGCGGATCTTCGACATGGGAGGCGACGGGGGTCCGCACGAGGTCTCGGACCGGGTGCTGACCGTTCCCAACGTGGTGACGGTGGCGCGCATCCTGGTGCTGCCCCTGCTCTGGGTCGACCTCGTCAACCTGCACCTGTGGCGCGCGCTGGTGGTCCTGGCGGTCTTCTCCGCGACCGACTGGATCGACGGCTACCTCGCGCGTCGACTCGACCAGGTGTCACGGCTCGGCCAACTGTTGGACCCGACCGCCGACCGGCTCCTGCTCGTGGTCATCGGGATCGCCGTCGTCGTCGCCGGCCTCGTTCCGTGGTGGGTCGTCGCGCTGGTGGTCGTGCGCGACGTCGTGATGCTGATCGGCGGGGGACTGCTGCTGGCACGGACCGCAGGACCGCCACCGGTCACGCGGTTGGGGAAGGTCGCCACGTTCGTGCTCATGGTCGCCTTCCCGCTGTTCATCGCGGCGTCGGCCGTCGGGACGGTCGCCGATCCGCAGGGAGCCCTGCTCGTCGCTGCCTGGGGCGTCTGGTGCGTGGGGATCGTGCTGTACTGGGCTGCGGCCGGCGACTACGCCCGCATCCTGCTCCGCCGTCCGAGCGCCTCGACGCGAACTGACCTGACGGCCGACACCGATTAGGGTGCGTGCCCCGAAGGTCGAACGCACGGACTGCGGAGGCACGACGTGAGTGACGAGGTTCCTGCCGATCTGCACTACACCGCGGAACACGAGTGGGTGCGCGCGGATGGTGCGCTGTTCCGCATCGGCATCACCGATTTCGCGCAGGGTCAGCTCGGCGATGTGGTGTTCGTCGACCTACCGGAGCCGGGCTCGCAGATCGAGCAGGGTCAGTCGTTCGGTGAGGTCGAGTCGACCAAGTCCGTGTCGGATCTGTACGCGCCGATCACCGGAACGGTGGAACGACGCAACGACACGCTCGGCGACCGGCCGGAACTGGTCAACGACGACCCGTACGGCGAGGGCTGGCTGGTCGTCGTGCGCGCAGCAGACCCGGCCCAGCTCGACGACCTGCTGGACGCCGCGGGATACCAGACCCTCACCGAGGGCTGACACTGCCCCGCCCGTGTGCATCCCTCGCGGCCAGCAGGGGAGGTTGCGTCGTGGTCTACCCTGCACGGGGATCGATGTCGTGGCGAGCATGACCGGGAGGTGGCAACGTGGACTGCGCCCAGTGCGGAGAACCTGTCCCCGCCCCTGCGAACTTCTGTCCGTCGTGCGGTGCGCCTCACGTCCAGCAGCCGCCGGACGACACCACGGCATCCATCGACATCGGAGAGCTCGACCCGAGCCATGAACTCGGTGAGTTGCCGTCACTGGCGCCGGACACGGGCATGCTGGTGGTCGTGCGAGGCCCCAACGCCGGATCCCGATTCCTCCTCGACCGGGAGGTGACCACCGTCGGTCGCCACCCCGATTCCGACATCTTCCTGGACGACGTGACGGTGTCTCGTCGGCATGCGGAACTGGTCCGGCACGACGGGGTCATCACGGTCAACGACCTGGGCAGCCTGAACGGGTCGTACGTGAACGGTGAACGCGTCGACCGTCGGGGACTCGGGACGGGCGACGAGGTGCAGATCGGGAGGTTCAAGCTCCTGTTCATCGGCTCGGCCGGCGGTCCGAGTACCTCATGACCGTGCGCCCGAGCACCATCGGAGAGGTCCTGAACCGCCTCCGTGACGAGTTCGACGACGTCACGATCTCGATGATCCGCCACCTCGAGGCCGAGGGCCTCATCCGTCCTGATCGCACGGAGTCCGGCTACCGGAAGTTCACCGAGCAGGACGTCGAACGGCTCCGTCACATCCTGCGCGCACAACAGGAACGGTCCCTGCCCCTGAGCGTCATCCGCCAGGAACTCGCGCGGATCGACGCGGGGGAACAGGCGGTCGAGCAGGCAACGCTCGACGTCGACGGGACGGCTGCGGGCGACACCGGGTCCGCAGGCAGCGACGTGGACCTGCCGGCTCCGCCGACGTCCCCGCCGACGGATCCCCTGGACCTCGACCTGCCGGACGTGCGGCTGTCGGGAAGTGAGCTCGCGGACACGGTCGGCCTGTCCGAGGCCGAGGTGGCCGCGCTGGATGACCACGGACTCATCGACGGCGACGGGACCTATGACGGTGCCGACCTGCGCGTGGCGCGCATCGCCGCGCGGCTGCTCGAGGCCGGACTCGAGCCCCGCCACCTGCGCATGTACCGCCAGGCCGTGGACCGCGAGGTGGCGCTGATCGCACAGCTCGTGTCGCCGCTGCTGCGCCAGCGAAACCCCGACAGCAGGGGACTGGCGCAGGCGTCGGCCGAGCAGCTGACCGAACACGGTGAAGATCTTCGCCGCGTCCTGCTGGCCGGGGCGCTGGAGGAGCTCTTCGGCTCCCGGCGGTGACCACTCGACGTCACGACGCGGCAGTGGCGGTGGCGGCTGCGGCGGCCGTGCTCGCGCTCATACTGCTGCCGACGGCTGCGCGTGCACTTCCGTCGCCACCGTCCTCGGTGCTCAGCGCAGGCCCGATGCCGGCACCGCCCACCGGGGTGACCGCGGAGGCCTGGATCGTGCTCGACACCACGACGGGGCACGTCGTCGCCGCTCATGAGGCCGACGTGCCGCGTACGGTCGCCTCGACCATCAAGGTCCTGACGGCCCTCACCGTGCTCGAACGCACCGAGGCGTCGGACATCGTGGTCGTCGGTGACGAGGTCCGGACCGTGGCAGGCGCCCGCATCGGTCTGGTACCCGGCGACCAGGTCTCGGTCGGCACGCTCGTCGACGTGCTCATCGCGCGCAGCGGCAACGACATCGCCGAGGCACTCGCGGTCCACGTGGCGGGATCTCGGGTCGCGTTCGTTGAACTGATGCGTCTCGACGCCGCGAGCGTCGGGATCCAGGGTGCCGTCACGAGCCCCTCGGGACTCGATGACACCGATGCACTGACCGCGCACGAGCTGGCTGTGTTGGGTGCGGTGGCGCTCGCGCACCCCGACCTGCGCGCGACGCTCGCACGTCGTGAGGTCACCCTTCCCGACGGCACGATCGAGCCGTCCCGCAACGAACTGCTCGGCACCTATCCGGGCGCGACCGGGATCAAGACGGGCTACACCCGCCTCGCGGGCAACACCCTCATCGCCAGTGCCCGCCGTGACGGCCGAGAACTGGTCGCGGTGGTGCTGGGATCCGCCGATGATCCCGCGAGGTTCCTCGATGCCACGAGACTGCTCGACCACGCGTTCGCCACGACGAGGTCGCACCTCGTCGATCCCGTGGTCGATCGGCGCGTGGCAGGCGGCCACGAGGCGTTCGATGTCCGGGCGGCGTCGACCACCGCTCGACGCACCGCTGACATCCATGTCCGCCCGGTCTGGCCGTCGATCGCCGGAGAGACCGTCGAGGTCGACGTGGAGGTCGGTGGCGAAGCGGTCGGCAGGCTCGAGGCACACGCCACTCGGACGCCGACACTCGAGACGTCACCGGACGGTGCGGTCGGCCGGGCGTTGGCCGACGTCGCGTGGCGGGCCGCGTGGGCGGCCGCTCGTGACCCGGCCGTTCGGTAGCCTCGATCGCGACGACACAGGAGTGCCTGGTGATCGAGATGGAGCTGGTCGGGGTGCGGGTGGAGATGCCCGCGAACCAGCCCATCGTGCTGTTGAAGGAACGGGAGGGGACCCGCTACCTGCCGATCTGGATCGGCGCTGTCGAGGCCACCGCGATCGCCTTCGCGCTGCAGGGTGTCGAGACGCCGCGTCCCATGACGCACGACCTGTTCGTCGACGTACTCGCCAGCCTCGGCGCGACACTCACGGGGGTGCACGTGACCGACCTGCGTGAGGGCACCTTCCTCGCCGAGCTGCACCTGACCTCCGGCTCCGGGATGATCGTCGTGTCGGCTCGTCCGTCCGACGCGATCGCGCTCGCGAGTCGGATGGACGACGTCCCGATCCTCGCTGCTCCGGAGGTCCTCGACGAGGCCGGGCTGGAGATCGAGGACCGTGACGACCACGAGGAGGGCGTCGACGCCGAGGAGGAGGTCCGTCAGTTCCGCGAGTTCCTCGACGAGGTGACACCGGAGGACTTCCGGGGCTGACCGCCCCTGCAGCACGTGCACGACATCCGCGACTGGGCGCGCCATCAGGGCGCGCCCTTTTCGTTGTCGTGCCGTCGAACCCGCTCCACGTGCTGTTGGCTGCCGATGCACGATCCTGCACTCATCTGCACAGCCTGCAGAAATGTGCATATCCCGCAGGTTGATGCACCGTCGCCGTTGACAGGTGTGCGACGCCGGGCGTAGCCTCACGGAGGAAGTTCCACCGATGTGGTCTGGTGGAGCCCGTCGCACTCCTGGACGCCACCCGGCGTCGGGACACCGGAGTGGCGGATCGGGGCGTGTCGCGCACCACCTCGCGACGAGGACGACAGGGAGCCGGACGATGGCGCAGGCACGCAGGTCCACGACGAGCGCAGAACGCGCCGCGCAGCTGGCACTGGACGTGGGCGACCTGCATCGTGTCGGGTACCGCGGACCGACGGTGTGCCGAATCGTGGGCATCACCTACCGGCAACTGGACTACTGGGCGCGTACGGGCCTCGTGGAGCCGGGCATGCGCAAGGCCGAGGGCTCGGGCACCCAGCGCCTGTACTCCTTCGACGACGTCGTGCGCCTCAAGGTGGTGAAGCGCCTGCTGGACACCGGTGTCTCCCTCCAGAAGGTGCGCCTCGCGGTCGACGAACTGGTCTCGCGGGGTCGTTCGGTGGCCGACACGACACTGATCTCCGACGGTACGACCGTCTACGCGATGACGGATGACCGTGAGATGCTCGACCTGCTGCGCCGCGGCCAGGGTGTCTTCGCGATCTCGCTCGATCCTCTGGTCGAGGAGCTGCGAGGGGAGGTGGCCGCCTTCCCGACCGAGCAGGTCGACGCGGCCGCCGTCACCGCACAGGGCGCGCAGGACGCAGACGTCATCGAGGCGGTGCGCTGAGGCGACGGGATCTCGACAGACACACGGACGGGGGGCGGGGGGGGG
>JBBDIX010000006.1:0-24793 GCA_040880235.1 Nitriliruptoraceae bacterium | reverse complement strand
GGGGAGTGTCGAACTCCCGCCGGGCCCGTCCGTGTGCCGGGGTCAGGCGTTCTCTGCGAGCCAGTCAGCGGCGATCTCCGCAGCGGACGCACCCTCGGACGCCCGTGCGTTCATCGCCTGGAGGTCCGCGGTGGTGATGCGTGCCGTGATCCCGTCGAGCAGTGCCTGCAGGTCGTCGTGCGCGTCGAGCACGTCACCGCGTACGACGGGCGTGATGTTCTCCGGCGGGAGCATGCCCTCGGTCTCCTCGAGCACCACGTACGCGTCGGACGCGAGCGGTGCGTCGGTCGAGAACAGCAGGATCATGTCGACGTCGCCCGCATCGAGGGCTGCCAACCGCGCGGCAGCCTCCTGGATGGCCTGGAACTCGAGGTCCCCGAGACCATACGTGTCGACGAGGCCACGGTGACACGTGTCACGGTCCTCGCACTCCGGCGGTCCGGCGAACGTGAGGGGACCGAGGTTGGCCAGGTCACCGAGGGTGGTGACGTCGTGCTCGGCGGCGAAGGAACTGCTGACCACGAAGGCCTGGTTGTTCTCGGCGGGAGCGGGCGACAGCACTCGCACGCCGTCGTCCGCGAAGGCGTCGGCCAGCGCCGCCTCGCCCGACGCGATGTCCGCGGGGGCCTGCTGGCCGAACCAGACCATCAGGGCAGATCCGAGGTACTCCGGCAGCAGATCGATCTCGCCGCCGAGCAGGTCGGGGTAGATGAGCTCCCGCGAGCCGAGGTTGAGCTGGCGTTCCACGGGGAGATCGGCCGACTCGAGCGCCTGCGCGTAGATCTCGCCGAGGATCTCCGACTCCGGGAAGTTGAACGATGCGACGACGATGGGGGCCGCGTCGTCGGAGTCCGAACCACAGGCTCCGAGCACGAGGGCGAGGACGCCGAGCAGTGCGACGCGTCGCAGGGACAGGGGACTGCGCATGGGGGACTCTCCGATGGGGAACGAGGGGCCAGACACTCGGTGTGCGTGGTCGACAACGGTAGTGGGCGCCGGTGGCCGTGGCACCCCGGCATCGAGGACGGCATCACCCGGCGGCGCCCGTGTGGGCTGCGGCCGCCCCGGTCGCTGGCCGTCCGCGGACTCCCGGGGGGATCACGCGACGTTCGAGGAGCCACAGCATGCCCTCGACAAGCAGGGTGAGCGTCGCGAGGAGGAGTGCTCCAGCGAGCACGGCAGGACGGCCAGCGCGGCCGGTCGCGAACCCGTCCACGATGTACCGGCCGAGTCCCCCTCCGTTGGTGACGATGGCACCGATGGCCGTGGTCGCGATCACCTGGACGTACGCGAGTCGCACGCCTGCCGCGATGACCGGCGCGGCCAGCGGGACCTCCACGCGCGACAGGATCTGTCGTTCGGTGAGTCCCATGCCTCGTCCGGCCTCGATGGTGAACCGATCGACCTCCCGGATGGCCGTGTAGGTGTTGGTGAAGATGGGAGGCAGGGCCAGGGCGACGAGCGCCGCGACGAGCGGCCAGAACTGGGTGCCCAGCCACGGGATGCGCGTGGCCAGCAGCCAGAACAGCACGATGAGCCCGAAGGAGGGAATGGCGCGCCCGATGTTGACGATGGCGCTCGCGGCTGCCTCTGCGCGACGCCGGTGGGCGAGCCACAGGGCCGGAGGTGTCGCGATGGCGACCGCGATGAGCGTCGCGACGGTGGAGATCTGCAGGTGCTCGAGCGTGCGGTACGGGACCCCACGCGGATGGCCGACACTCCAGCGGTCCGGCTCGGCGAACCACTGGACGATCTCGGCGAGCAGTTCGGTCATGCCGCGGCCCGCCGGCCCCACGGGGTGAGCAGCCGTTCCACACCCAACAGCAGCAGATCGACGACGACGGCGAGCACCACGGACAGCAGGGTGCCGACGACGATCTGCGTGGGGTGCACCGGCAGGACCCGGAACCCGGACAGGATGAACCGTCCGAGCCCTCCCAGGCCCAGCAGCGCTGTGACCGTGACCAGGCCGATGACGGTCACGGACGCGACGCGCAGCCCTGCGATGATGACCGGGATGGCCAGCGGCACCTCGACCCTCCAGAGGATCTGACGATCCCTGAGTCCCATGCCACGCGCCGCCTCGACGACGTCGCCGGGCACGCCCTGGATGCCGGTGACGATGTTGCGCACGAGCACGAGGATCGTGTACGTGACCAGAGCGATGATCGCCGTGGTGTGCCCGAGCCCGGTGAACGGTGCGAGCAGCGCGAAGAGCGCCAGCGACGGGATCGTGTACAGCAGGCTGCCGAGACCGATGATCGGTCCGTACGTCGTCGGGCGCCGCAGCGCGACGATCGCGAGCCCCACCGACAGCGCCAGTCCGATGATGACCGAGGTGGTGGTCAACACGAGGTGCTCGACGGTCGCCGCCCAGATCCGGTCGGCGTTGCGCACGACCCATGCCCACTCGAACAGGGGATTCGCGGTGGCCAGCGGGCTCATGACGACCACAGTTCTCGTCCGACGTTCTCGATGAAGAGCATGCCGAGGTGGCGACCGTCGTCGTCGACGACGACCGCCACCTGGTTGCGTGTGGTCACGATCGCGTCGACCGCGGCACGCAGGGACTGCGTCGGGCCGACCGTGACGCGGAAGTCGTGCAGCGGCGCGTCACCGGCGCGGCCGGATGCCGGGATGTCCGCACGCCAGATCCATCCGAGCAGTCGCCCACGGTCGCGGACGCCCAGCCAGTCCACCTGTTCCCGGTCGGCGACGGCCCGGACCACTGCGAGGTCGTCCGCCACGTCCACGACGGGACCCTCGACGAGCGCCGCGTCGCCGACCTGCATGAGCGCGAGGCGCCGCAGGTTTCGTTCGCGACCGAGGAACGCGCTCACGACATCGTTGGCCGGGGCGCGCAGTACGTGTTCCGGCGTGTCGTACTGCTGCAGGCTTCCTGCGTCGCCAAGGATGGCGATCCGGTCACCGAGAGCCAACGCCTCATCGATGTCGTGGGTGACGAACACGATCGTGCGAGGCGCTCGCAACTGCAGCGCCAGCAGTTCCGCCTGCAGGTGTGCCCGCACGACGGGGTCGACGGCTCCGTATGGCTCGTCCATGAGCAGGATCGGCGGGTCCGCGGCGAGTGCGCGCGCCACCCCGACGCGCTGCTGTTGCCCCCCGGACAGCGCCGCGGGGTAGCGGTCGAGCAGTCCGGGATCGAGATCCATGAGCACGAGCAGTTCGTCGACCCGGTCGGAGATGCGTGACGACGACCAACCCAGAAGTTCCGGGACGGTGGAGATGTTCTGACGCACGGTGCGGTGCGGGAACAGGCCCACGCGCTGGATGACGTAGCCGATCTGGCGCCGCAGTTCGTGGGCCGGGACCTCGTGCGCGTCGCGGCCGTCGACCAGGATGCGTCCCGACGTCGGTTCGATGATCCGATTGATCATCTTGAGTGTCGTCGTCTTGCCGCAGCCGGACGGGCCGACGAACACGACGAGTTCCCCCGCGCGGATGTCCAGTGAGAGGTCGGCGACGGCCGGGAGGTCCTGGCCGGGATAGGTCCGGTTGACGTGGTCGAGCCGGATCATCAGCTCCGCGGCGGCGTGGTCCACGTCCTGGCCTTCCGTCGGCGTGGGGAGCGTAGGCGACCAGCTCTCGACCGACCATGCGGGCCGCAGGATGCGCGCCGTCCCTAGGATGCCCAGGTCGTCGACCGGGCGACGACCGAACCGGAGTCGAGGTGGAGGAACGCATGAGCAGCCAGGTCGAGCGCATCGAGACCGACGAGTACGACGAGCAGTTCGCCATGCCGTACGCCGGGGCACGGAAGGTCCGTGGAGGCAACACGGTCTACCTCGCCGGAGTGACGGCGGCCCCGATGTACCACTCGCATCCCCACGTCGCCGCGGAGTTCGACGACATCCCGCTCGACCCCGCAGCACAGGCACGTGCCGCGATGGAGAACGTGGGTCGGATCCTCGAGGCGTCGGGAGGCATGTTCACCGACGTCGTCCAGGCGACGTACTACATGGTGGACATGGCGAGCAATCAGGACGCCGTGTACCCGGTGATCCAGGCGTTCTACGCGGGACATCGCCCGGCCACGACCACGGTGGAGGTGACGCGGCTGGCGACCGATCCGCGGCTCATCCTCGAGGTGGCCGCGATCGCGGTCGTCGACGACTGATCCGGCCCACCCGGGGTCAGGCGGGGTCGAGGAACTCCTCGTGGACCTCGGCGATGAGTGTGTGGTCGGCGTCGCCACCGAACAGTTCCCGCGCCTCGAATCGCACGCTGTACATCGGGGGATAGGGCTCGTGGTGATCCTGGGGGTTGACGATCACCCCGTGGACGGCGACGACCTGCCCGACGTGACCGATCGTGTAGTCCGGAGTTCGGGGATTGGGCGTCTCGTGGGTCGGTGAGGCGCGCACCCGCACGAGGTCTCCGGTCGTGAAGCGGCCCCCGCCATGTTCGCCGAGGTCGACCAGGGCACGATCCATCGGGGTTGGGCAGACGGCGTCGAGGTCGGTCATCGTCCTGCCTCCAGTCCGCTCACGACCGTGTCGGTGGCGGCCGGAGTCTCGCCCGCCCGCGCGGTGCCGACCATCGACTCGAGGGTCACCAGTTCGGCGAGCTCATCCTCGTCGAGCCCGTCGGTGCCCGCCGGTCGCTGGGGCAGGACCATCCAGCGCACGTCGGAGGTCGAGTCGTGGACCCGGACCTCGACACCATCGGGCAGGTGCAGGTCGAAGGCCTCAGCCAGCATCCCGCGCGGGTCACGGATGATGCGTTCCTTGTAGTCGTCGGTTCGATACCACCAGGGCGGGTTGCCGAGCAGGTCGTGGGGGTAGCACGAGCACAGGGTGCACACGACGACGTTGTGGACCTCGTCGGTGTTCTCGGCGACCCCGAGCAGTCCGAGCTTTCCCGGAGGGATGTCGAGTTCACGCACGGCCTCGCGCCCGGTGGACAGCAGCCTCTGGCGGAAGTCGTCGTCGACCCAGGCCCGCGCGACGATGCGCGCGCCGTTGCGCCACCCCAGCGATCGCAGCTGTTCGAGGCGATCCTCGAAGGCCTGCTCGCTGGTCTGGCCCGTACGCACGAGCCCGTGACGCGCCGCGGCGATCACCAGCTCGTCGTCGGCCATCGCCGCCTCGACGGCCTCGATGCGCGCCATCAGGTCGGGCGGGAACTGGCGGTACGCGAGCCGGAAGAACTCGTCGTAGTCGCCTCGCTCACGCCGCGTGTCGTCGATGGCCAGCGTCGTGTCGCGCAGGGGCACCTGCAGGGACAGGATGCCCGTGCAGATCGCGTCCAGCCGCTCCTGGAGGCGCTTGATGCGGTCGTCGAGAGCAGCAGGGGGAACCTCGGGTGGCGTGTCCGGTAGGTCACGTGCTGCCCGCAGGAGGTCGGGCAGGCTCAGGATCCGTCGACGGGCGAAGAAGAGCACCCGGGACTCGAGTCGCTTGCGGCGGAAGTACTCGAGGTCGGCGATGATCGCCTCGAGGTTGGCCGCCGGGTCCTGCAGGTGCATGTGGCCCGGTGGATGCTCGTGTCCTTCTCCCATGCGATCGCCTCCCATGCGTCGACTGACGGCGATCGTAGTGCTCGTGGTGCCCGGCGCCGGGTCCCTGGGTCGCCCGTGCGTATCCTGCCGTCGCCGGGCGATCGTGGAGGAGACGCTGGTGTCCGACGGTGCCGTGCGCGACGTGGTCGAGCGCCTGACCCGCGGCTCGGCGTTGTGGGGGATCGAGCTCGATCCGCGCTATCGGGTGCTGGGCGCCACGATTCAACCCTCCGCCGTGGGATGGTCCGCGCTGGAGGCCGCGGTCGGCGCACAGGCCGACACCGATGATCGTGTGCAGGTGCTCGTGTTCCCGGTGAGCGTGATCCTGGGATCGCTGCGCGAAGACGACGGCGGTGCATTGCGGATCCGGACGTTCGAGGCGGAGCAGCTGGTCGACGTGTCGGCGCGTCTCGGCGGGGCGGCGGTCGCCGCTCCGGTGCTGGGCCGACCGGAACCGCAGCCGGGGGAGTGGGCACCACAGTGGAGCCTCGAAGGACGCTCGAACGCTCCGGACGGCCGTCGCCGAACGATCACGTGGTCGGTGCAGGAGGGTCCACTGGCGCTGGACGTGTTCGCCCGGTTCGACGACCTCGAGGTCCGCGACTCCGCAGGTGCACTGCTGCTGAGCGCGTGACCCTGTGCCCGATGGCGGTCAGATCTTCGGCAGACGGAACCCGGAGCGGTCGACCACGAAGTCCCGGGACTCCTCGGCCATGCGACGCACGGCGGGCCAGTCGACGTGGAGGAGTCGGCCACCCTGCTTCATGATCCGGCCCGCGATCAGGACCGTGTCGACGTTGCCGGTGTGCATGCCGGCGACCACCGCGGTGGCCGGATCATTGAGGGGCGTGACGTTCAGGCGGTCGGTTCGCAGGAGAATGACGTCGGCCTGCTTTCCCGGGCTGAGGGACCCGACCCGGTCGTCGAGTCCGTTGGCGCGGGCTCCCTCGATCGTCGCCCACTGCAGCACGTCACGTGCGCTCACCGGGTTGCGGTCGGTCGCCAGTGCCAGTGCCCGTTGCAGCGCCAGGACGGATCGCGTCTGGTTGAACATGTCGGACGGGACGTTGGTCTCCACGTCCACGCTGAGGCTCGGCGCCAGGCCCCGGTCGAGGAACTTCTGGATCGGAGGCATGCCGTGGCCCATCATCATCTCGACGGGCGAGGCGATCGACACCGTGCCTCCGGTGTCGACGATCATCTGGATCTCGGTGTCGTTGAGTGTCGTGCAGTGGATGTAGGTCGTGTCGGGCCCGAGCAGTCCCGCCTCGCCCATGGCCTGGACCTTTCGCTCCTGGCCGTAGGTGCCGACCCCGACGTGCGCGGTGATGCGCGCGCCAGCCTCCCGGGCGAGCTTCCAGTGGTCGCGTGCGATCTCGAAGTCGACGAACTCGGGCCCCGGTGCGGCCAACGCCAGCGTGAGCAACTGGTCGCGTGACGAGAAGTGCTCGGTCGCGGCACGGACGAACCAGCTCGGCTGGCGTTCCTCCCACTTGCCCCACCAGGGGAATCCGTAGGCGAAGACGGCGCGCAGGCCTGAGTCGTGCAGTGCCTCGACCACCGCGTCGGTGTGATCGGGAGACGCCTGGATGTGCGACCAGTCCAGCAGGGTGGTGACGCCGGCGTCGATCGCGCCGAGGGCCGACACGAGGTTGCCCGCGTAGGCGTCCTGCGGCCGGAATGCGGGGGCGAGCCGGTGCAGGACGAACGAGATGTAGCTGGTACGACCCTCGAGCGGCACGTCGGTGCCGATGTTGCGAAGGATCCCCTCCCAGATGTGCCGGTGGGTGTCGACGAACCCCGGCATGACGATCATGTCCGTGGCGTCGATGACCGCGGCGTCGGTGGCATGGAGGTCACGACCCACCTCGACGATGCGGTCGCCGTCGATCAGCACGTCACCGGGGGAGAGGTCACCGATCGACGGATCGAGGCTCAGGACCAGGCCCCCGCGAATGATGCGCCGATCCGTCGGAGGGACGCTGAAGTTGGTGCCCGGCGGGTAGACGTCCGGCAGTTCCGCGGCCTCACGCAGGCGACTGCCGATGGCGAGCCGGCGGGCCCGCTTCCAGTTGCGCTTCACCAGTTCCTTGAGGTCTCCGACCTGGAACAGGGCGATCCCGACCAGCACGAGCACACCGATGATCATCAGACCGTGCTCACTGCTGAGTCCGAGAAACGGCAGTGCGGTGATGATGAGTGCCAGCAGCACGGAGGCAACGGTGGCCCCGATGAACGTGGCACGTCCGCCGGTGAGCGCCGCGCCCCCGAGGACGGCGGCCGTGATGCTGTTGAGGGTGTAGCTCGATCCGATCTGGGCATTGCCGATGCCCGTGCGCGCCATCACGAAGAAGGACGCCAGCGTCGCGAACAGTGCCGACAGGACGAGTGCTCGGGACCGCACCCAGTTGGTACGGACCCCCACACGCTTCGCGGACCGCTCGTCGAATCCGGCGGCACGCAGCTGTGCGCCCGACCCGGTCCCGTGCAGCCACACGTCGAGCGCGATGGCGATCAGCACGACCAGCAGCAGCGCCACCGGGACGGGGCCGATGCTCGTGCGGAGCAGTTCGGTGAACCCACGATCGATGGTTCCACCCGGCGTGTTGCGCAGCGTCAGCGCGATGCCGTCGAGGATGCTCAGCGTTGCCAGTGTCGCGATGATCGACGGGATCTTGACCCCGCGCACCAGCGCGGCGTTCACGAGACCGACCACGATGCCCACGACCAGCACGGCCCCGACACCGAGCAGGATCTGCCAGCCCGTGATGCCGTGGGCGATCAGGAACGAGGCCGTGACCACGCCGAGGCTGATCATCGCTCCGACGGACAGGTCGAGATAGCCGACGAGCAGGGCGTGGGTCTGTGCCATCGCGACCAGTGCGAGGGGGATCGCCAGGATGAGCACGTTGCGGATCGTCGCCGGGTTGAGGAAACCGGGAAACCGGGAACTCGCGTAGGCGACGACGAACACGATCAGCAGCAGTTGCAGCACGATGGGCATCCACAGTCGGACGCGCACCAGCTTGCGCCAGCGGTTCCTGTCGCGAGCCTCGCGGACCATGCGCCGCAGGAACTGGCGCGTGACGTCGACGCGGGCGCTCACGAAGCGGCCACGCTGGATGCCGGGCCGGTGGGAGCCTTGGGCATCGCGATGCCGAAGGGCGACCTGCCGTCCTTGGCGAGGCCCGGCCCACGCACGATCGCCTCGACGATTCGATGTTCATCGAGCTCGTCGCCGGGGATCTCCTCGATGATCTGTCCGCGCGACATCACGAGTACCCGGTCGCACAGCCCGGAGAGCTCGATGGGATCGCTCGACTTCACGAGGAGCGCGGCGCCGCGGTTCGTCTGGGTGCGCAGCGCGTCGTAGATGTCGATGCGTGAACCCACGTCCACGCCCTGGGTGGGTTCGTAGGCGAGGATGACGGACGGTTCGCGCAGGAACGTGCGGGAGATGGACACCTTCTGCTGGTTGCCACCCGACAGGAACTCCACGGGTTGTTCCAGGGACGGGGTGCGCACCTGCAGATGGTCGACGAGGTCGCTGACCGCGCGGCGTTCCGCGCGGCGGCGCAAGAACCCCCCGAGGGTGAAGCGGCGAAGCGACTGGATCGTGGCGTTCACGCGCACGCCCAGAACGGGCATGAGCGCCTCGCCCTTCCGGTCTCCGGGCAGCAGCGTGATGCCCGCGCGGACGGCCTCGCGCGTCGACACGAGGCTCAGGTCACGCCCCTCACACACGACCCGCCCGGCGCGCGGAGGGACCCGTCCGGCGAGGCAGTCGAACAGCTGGGGCTGGCCGTTTCCCTCGGCGCCGGCAATGCCCACGGTCTCACCGCTGGTCAGTGTGAGGCTCACCGGTCCGAACGACTGACCCTGCAGAGCGTCGACCACCAGGACCTCGTGGGTCTCGTCGGTGGTCGGGTGCGCAGCAGGGAAGGCGGCCTCGAACGGGCGACCCACGATCAGTTCGACCAGTGCCGCCTCGGTCGTGGTGCCCGCGTCGTGGGTTCCCTGACCCTCACCGTCGCGCAGCACCGTCACGCGATCGGCGATCTCCAGCACCTCGGGCAGTCGGTGGCTGACGTACACGACGCCGATGCCCTGGTCGCGACAGGCGGCGACGGCGCGATGCAGGGCCTCGACCTCGTGCGGCCCGAGCGCGGTCGTCGGTTCATCCAGCAGCAGCACTCGAGGTTGGGTCACCAGCGCCTTGGCAACCTCGAACAGCTGGCGTTCCGCCATCGTGAGCATGCCCGCGGGTGCGTCGGGGAACAGTTCCATCTCCAGGTCGAGGTCTGCGAGCAGACGCCGTGCCCAGCGCTTGCGCTGGTGGTAGGGCGGACGCTGGTGGGGAGGCGCTGCCAGGTAGAGGTTGTTCTTCACCGGCTCGGCCAGCACCAGCGACGTGTCCTGATACGCCGTGGCGAGTCCGAGCCGGCGAGCGAGCGCAGGAGAGTCCCTGCGCAGCGGACGCCCGTCGATCTGGATCGTCCCGCGGTCCTGTTCGACGAATCCGCTCGCAATCCCGAGGAGGGTCGACTTGCCGGAGCCGTTCTCTCCGACCAGGGCATGCACCTCGCCGGCACGGCACTCGAAGCTGACGTTGGTCAGCGCTCGAACCGCACCGAACTGTCGAGAGATGCCCTGCATCTCGAGGACGACGTCCCCGTTCATCGACCCTCCTCCGGGATCACGGTCATGCGTCGGTCAGCGTGTCTCGCCGATCAGTTGTACATCCGGGAGAGGACATCAGCCGGGACCAGGGAGGTGCCCGACACGGTCGGCGTGACACGATCCGGGTCGCAGTCCGACTCGGTGACCTGCCGCATGACGTGGGGAACCACGATCTCGGCGGGAATGTCGTAGCCCTGCAGATGGAGGATCCCCGCGGTCACCGCGATGCGTGACTGGAAGGTCCCACCTGCCGAGTACCACAGCTGGTAGTTCGGATTGTCCCGTTCGACCCAGTCACAGAACAGCGTCTGCTCATCGGTGCGAACGGCGATCACCAGCTCGTCGAGTTCGATGCCCAGCGTGTCGTAGGCATCGAGCGCGGTGTAGAGGCCGTCGGCGTACTCGTAGGTGAAGCCCGCGATGTCCGGGTTGCTGGAGAGCCACCCGAGCACGGCCTGCAGGGCGAAGTCGTTGACCCAGTACGTGTCGGCAGGATCACCGACGAGTTCGATGCCCGGCCCGTGGGCAGCGATCTGACAGCGCTGCCAGCCCGCCGACAGCGCGTTGCCCGGGGTTCCACCGAGGATGCCGATGGTGCCCTCGCCCACCTCGCGGTTGATGACCTCCGCGAAGCTCTCACCGAGCGCACACAGATCCTCGCCGATGATCGTCAGGTAGTCCTCACCGGGGACCAGGGAGCCGTCGTCGCCCGGGAGGCCGACCCAGCCGGCGGAGTAGGGGATGTAGGGGATGCCGGCGGCCTCTGCCTCGAGGATGGCGTCCGCAAGCGCGATGCCGTGGTCCGGATACCCGATGATGAAGTCGACGCCCCGCTGGATGAGGAACTGGATGTCACCTGCGGCGACGGCCGGGTCCTCGTTCCACTGCGCGTCACGGGAGACGATGGTGCCGATCTCCGGGTAGGTGAGGGCCTGCAGGATCGCCTCCATGTGGGTCACCTGCCGCCAGATGTTGAGGCGCCCGCCATCGGCGACGCCCATGACGAGGTCGCCGCCGCTGCCGGTGTCACACTCCACGGAGTTCCAGCAGTCGAGTGCCGTCGCGATCGTCGCCTCGTCGAGCTCCTGGCCAGCGCGCGCGATCGACGCGAGGACGAGGTCCGGGACGTCATCGACCGGCCCAAGGGCTCGTTCGACGAGCGACGTGTCGGCGTCGGTGCTCTCTCCGAAGTCCTCGAGCCCCTGCGGCTCGTCCATCGGCTCCTCGGAGTCTGCGGGGTCGGCGGGGTCAGCATCTGAGGGTTCGGGTGCGGATGGTGTGTCTGCGGCAGGTTCGGGCTCGTCGCTGCCACATGCGGCGACGACGAGCGCAAGGACGGTCACGAGACCGATGATTCGTGCTCTCTTCATGGTGTCCCCTCCACTTGGGACGTGCACGTGCGTGTGTTCGTTGGCGGGTGGTCGTGGTTCGGGTGGGTGGTCGGTGTCGTGCAAGGCGTTCCCAGGGCCTCGCACGTCGGTCAGGAACTCTGGGGGTCCGGCCTGTCGTCGGGGGTCGGATCGGCGTTCGTCGGGGGTCGTCGTTCGCGAAGCACGCGCTAGACGCCCTTGATGATCCGATCGCCCGACACGACCATGCCGGCGATGATCACGAGGCCGAACACGACGAACTGCAGGGCGGTCGGCAGACCCATGGTGCGCATGGTCTGGTTCAGCGAGGCGAGGAAGAACGCGGCCGCCCACGTCGACAGCGGGCTCGCGAGACCTCCGGTGAGCGAGGCCCCGCCGATGACCACGGCGGCGATGGGTCCCAGCAGGTACGGGGCCCCGAAGGTCACGCTGGGGTTGCGCAGGAAGATGGCCAGCAGGATGCCGGCGATCGCGTAGAGGATCGCGGCGACCACGTAGGCGCCGACCTGGTACATGTTGACGCGCAGGCCGCTCACGCTCGCGGCGACCGGATTGGCGCCCACGGCCTGGAATCGGCGTCCCACCGCGGTGTACCGGAACGCCAGGATCGCCACGACCGTCAGGGCCACGCCGGTCCAGAAGATCATGGACAGTCCGAGTACGCGGGACTGCGCCCACGCGTACAGGGCCGGCGGGACCGAGGACTGCGCAGCGATGGACGTGTAGTAGCGGTTCATCGCTCCCGTGACGATCTGGCCGACGGCCAGTGTCACGATCAGGGCGTTGAGGTTCAGCACGCCGATCAGCAGGCCATTGACGAGCCCGATGAGCGCCGCGATCACCAGTGCAGTGGCCACCGCGACGCCGATGCGCTCGTCGGCTCCCTGACCCACGCCGACGACGAGCAGACCGGCGAGGGTGAACGTTCCCGGCACGCTCAGGTCGATCCCGCCCGTCATGATGACCAGCATCTGGCCAAGGGCCGCGATGGCCAGGAACGTGCCATAGGGGGCGATGGCGCCCATCGCCGAGGTGGTCAGTGTCGCGGGAGCCCAGATCCAGGCGACGGCCATCAGCAGGATGATCGCGAGGTAGACGGGCAGGTAGCGGGACGCGACGACGAACTGCGTGAGCGTCGAGGAGGGTCGGGTCCCGGCGGGGGACCGCACGGGCGCAGGGGAGGGGCTCATCGGCCGTCGCCAGCGTTCGCGGCGGCGAGAGGACCGCCGGCCCGGACGAGTCGGTCACGCGCGGCGACGGCGAGCTGGCGGACGTGGGCGACGTCGGCGTCGATCACGCCATTGCGCACTCGGGGCTGTCCCGCCACGAACACCCAGTCGACATTGGACGGGTCCATGCCCCAGACGATGGCCCCGATCGGATCGTTGACCGGCGCGATGTTGGGCCGATCCGTACGCAGCACCACGATGTCTGCCTGCATCCCGGGTTCGAGCGAGCCGGTGACGGTGTCGAGCCCCGCGACACGCGCGCCGTCGGCGGTGGCGAACCTCAGGACCTCGCGCGTGGTCAGCAGGTGAGGAAGGCTGCCCTTGCCGGCGAGCCTCCGGTCGAACATGGCCGCGTGCTGCAGCGACTGGGTGGCTCGCATCTGTCCGAACGCGTCACCGGGGCCCACGCGTTCGTCGTCGGTGCCCAGCCCGGGCCGGATCCCCGCGTCGAGCAGGGCCTGCAGCGGGGGCAGGCCGAGTCCCGCAGCCATCTCGCGTGCGGGGGTGATGGACACGGCTGCGCCAGACCCAGCGATGGCCGCCAGGTCCGGTTCGTCGAGATGCGAACAGTGCACCAGTGTGACGTCGCCGCCGAGCAGACCGCGCTCGGCAAGTCGGACAGTGATGCCCCGATGGGCGGGAGTGGAACCCACGTGCGCGTGGATGCGAAGGCCACGTGCACGTGCATCGGTCCACTCGGCGGCGACGTGGTCGAGGGTCCGGTCGGTTGGTTCGGGGGACCCGAAGGCGAAGCGTGTGCGGCGAGAGTCCGACGTGTCCGACGAACCCCCCAGACGTTCGATGGTGGTGAGGTCACCGTGGACGAGGACCGTGCGCACGCCCGCATCCTCATGGGCGCGCAGCGCGGCCTCTGTGCCCGGCGCGTCGAGGTCGGCGATGTCGACCACCGTGGTGATGCCGGACTCGAGTGCGGAGAGCAGGCCGAGCAGCGTCCCCGCGTAGACGTCGTCCGGGGTGAGCTCGTCGCGGTGTGCGGGCGCGGACGCTGCGTGCCGGTGGTCCTGCCCGGTGGTGTCGTCTCCGGCATGGCGCAGCAGTGTGCGCCAGCTGTGCCGATGGGTGTCGATGAACCCGGGCAGGATGATGCAGTCCGTCGCGTCGAGATGCTCTGCATCGCGCGCGCGAAGGCCGGGGCCCACCTCGGCGATGATGTCGCCGTCGATGAGCACGTCGCCGGTCACGAGGTTGGAGGTTCGGTCGCCGAGCGTGAGGACCGTGCCGCCGCGCAGGAGGGTCCTCACACCGCACCGCCCTGCCGCGTGCAGAGGTGACGCCACGCGAACGCGTGACACTCCCAGCCCCCAGGCATCCCAGCCGGCATGCGCCTGACTCCCACATCCTGGTGCCGAACCACTCCCAGGCTCGCCACAGCGCGGACCATAATCACCCGAAAAGCAGAAAGCAACCGTTCTCATCCGGCATATGGGGCATTCCATGCATTCGGTTGCAGGCGCAATGTGGTCCGTAGGCCGGCGTGCGGCAGGGTGTGATGGAGATCGCGACAGGCCGTGCTCGTGTCGCGTCGAACCGTCTGCACCGCACGGACTGGCCCTCGTCGTGCCCGCGTGTGACGATCCACGGGATGCACCCACGGCTCAGCCGGACGGAGCGGGCCACCCGGGGCACAAGTCCGGTTAGTTTACATAATGTCCCTTATGGGGAACACCGCAAACGGCACGCATCGGCACCGACGCTGTTGTCGATTGTCACGCAATCCTGCAGTGGGGCCGTTGAAATTGCCGTAGACCATGCAGTACGGACAGAAGCTGTTGGGTGACGATTGTCAGCCGCCGGATGTCCAGTACTCGTTGAGTCGTTCGATCGCTTCCTGCTTCGTCATTCCAACAAGTTCGCTGCGTGTCATCCCGACACGCTCGACGAGTAGCGTGACGATCTCTGCGGGGATGGCGCCACGAGTCTCCTCGGTCGCATCGCCAGGTCCGCGGTCAGGCATCTGTCCGTCACGAACACATGCCCAGAATTCGTCCGCTGTCACGTCCAGTTGGTCTCGAAGGATGTGTGCCCACATTCGCGCGCCGTAGGTTGTTCGGTTCGGCGGTCGCGAGATTCTGGTTCGAAGTACCCGACCGTCGGCCAGGTTCAGTTCATACGTCTCGTGGTGGCGCGAAGGCACACGGTTCCAACCTTCGTTGTTCACGAACCGCGAATGGTCGGCGCGCGTTGGTTGCGGCCACGAAGGAGTCACACCCGTTCGGTGATGGTCTGGTCGGTACGGCCTCGAGACCAGTCCAGCAGGTCTGCGTCACTCGAGAGGTATGTGTGCTGTACGAGTGCCGCCGCGTGCTGATGGTTCGGTGCAAGGTGCAACCGGTCATCCCACGCAGTGGCGTAGTCACGCAGGGCTGCGATGAAGTCACGTAGCGCTGCGTCGAGGTCTTCCCCATCGGCAGCCACGGGATGACCGGGCAAGACCACCGTCCAGCCATCGTCTTCTGCGATGATCTCGGGTGCAGGGACCGCACGACGGACCACTTCGCGAAAGAACCGTCCAGACACGAGGGCGAAGTCCTGTTCGCCGCGATGGAACATGAGCGGACGGGTGGCTGCTGCCGTGTTCAACGCCGCAGCCCATGACTTGCGCACCGCCGTTGCCGTGGTTTCTCGCTCCTCATTCATGCGAGCGCTCCTGTGTACGTAACGTACATAGCGTACATCACGGATGGTGGCCCGCAAACTGTCTTCCCAATGACCTCAGCGACCCGCCCAAGTGGATGTCACGGCGATAGCAGTTTGGATCCGTGGGCTCACCGAACGCGGGCGATCTCGACGGCGTCGACGAAGGGGTCCAGTTGCGCGTTGCTCGTGGCGTGCTTCCCACACGGGAGACATGACGGGGCGCCACACGCAACGGCGACCGCCACCCGGGAGGAAGGGGACGTTCGTCGCGCGCGCCGGGCACCCGGTGGTTACCCTGGGAAGTCCCGAGGAGAAGCGATCACGGCACAGCTTCTGTCTCGGCCGCAGCTCATCGCGCACGCCGCCGTGCGCCACATCGACGGGCCCATCCGCTCCGAACTCTTCAGCGTCGAGCGCCTCGAGGAACACGGCGCGTCGCTGGCGGAGACGCACCACACGGTCACCCGCGACGCACGCGGGGTCGACCTGCTGGCACGACTCGATCGCAACGGGCAGGAGCTCGCGGCCGCCTACCACCGGGTCGTCACGGCGGTGGAGAGCCGGCAGGACATCGCTCCCGCCGAGGAGTGGCTGCTCGACAACTACCACGTCGTCGACGAGCAGTTGCGGGATGTACGCGATCATCTGCCGCGCCACTACTACCGCCGGCTCCCCAAGCTCGCGGAGGGGCACCTGCGTGGTTACCCGCGTGTCTACGCCGTGGTGTGGGCATTCGTGGCGCACACCGACAGCGCAGTGGACATCGACACGCTGCGACGTTTCCTGCGCGCCTATCAGCAGACGCAGCCGTTGATGCTGGGCGAGTTGTGGGCGATGCCGATCCACCTGCAGCTCGCGCTCGTCGAGAACCTGCGGCGACTGGCCACCGGCGTCGCTGCAGCACGTGATGCAAGGATCGCGGCCGACGGCGTCGCCGACCTGTTGTTGGCGCGCGACGAGGACGAACAGTCGAGCGGCCTCGCTGCCCTGCGCCGCCTGGACGACGTGCGACTGTCGAACGCATTCGTGGTGAGACTCATCCAGCGGCTGCGTGACCGGGACCCGTCCACCACCCCGGCACTGCGATGGCTCGAGGGTCGGCTGGCCGAGGACGCGACTGCCGCGTGGGAGGTGGTCGCCCGCGAACACCAGGAGCAGGCAGCGGCCAATGCAACCGTCCGTCACATCATCACCTCGATGCGGTCGATGTCCTCCATCGACTGGTTCAGCCTCGTCGAGAGCGTCAGCCTGCTGGACGATGCACTCGGTGCGATCTATCCGTTCGAACGGCTGGACTTCGCCACCCGCGACGAGTACCGGCGCCAGGTCGAGACGCTGGCCCGGCGGTCCGCGTTGTCCGAGGTCGACGTCGCGCGGGTGGCCTCCTCGCTCGCGGCGGATGCCACCCGCGCGGAGGCAGCAGTCACCACACCCGTGGCGACTGCTGAGGACCACACTGACCTGCAGTCACACCAGGATCCCGGCCACTACCTGCTCGGGGCCGGGCGCCGGGAGCTCGAGGCTCGCATCGGTCACCGTCCCCCGTTGAACGTTCGGCTGCATCGCGTGTTCGATCGTCGGGCGATCGGCGGATACGTCACCGCCATCGTGCTGCTGACCGTGCTGCCGCTCGCGGTGCTGAGTGCACGGACGCTCACCTCGGGAACGCCGCCGTGGCTGGTGGCCGTTCTGGCGCTGCTGGCGATCACGCCTGCGTCGGAGGCGGCGCGGGCGATCGTGCAGCGGACGGTGGCACTGCTGATGCAGCCCCGGCGCATCCCCCGGCTCGATCTGTCCGAGGGCATCCCTTCCACCCTGCGCACGCTGGTCGCCGTACCGACCCTGCTCACCGACGTGGCCGACGTCGTCCGCCAGCTCGACCAGCTCGAGGTGCACTTCCTCGCCAACTCCAGGGGTCACGTCCACTTCGCCCTGATCAGCGACTTCACCGACGCGTCGGATGAACACGCCGACGGCGACGAGGAGATCGTGCAGGCTCTCATCGACGGCGTGCGACGCCTCAACGCCACCCACACGCCTCCACCGGGCGGCGCCGACCGATTCCTCGTGCTGCACCGCCGCCGGCTCAGGAACCCCTCCGAGGTCTGCTGGATGGGTTGGGAGCGCAAGCGCGGCAAGCTGCACGAGCTCAACCGGTGGCTGCGCGGAGCGACCGACACCACCTTCGTGCCCGTCGACGGACGGATGCCTGCGCCACCGCACGACGTGCGCTACGTCCTCACCCTGGACGCCGACACGCTCGTGCCTCGAGGTGCCGTTCCCCGGCTCGTCGGGGCGATGGCACACCCGATGAACCGTGCCGTGTTCGACGTCGCCCGCGGCGTCGTCGCCCGTGGCTACGGGATCCTGCAGCCACGCATCACCCCCACCCTGCCGGTGGCATCGAGCAACTCGCTGTACCAACGGCTCACCAGTGGCGGCGGCGGCCTGGACCCGTACGCGGCGGCCGTCTCCGACGTGTACCAGGACCTCGCGGAACAGGGGTCGTACACGGGCAAGGGCATCTACGACGTCGACGCGTTCGAGGCCGCGCTCGACGGACGAGTGGCCGAGAACTCCCTGCTGAGCCACGACCTGTTCGAAGGCACCTTCGCGCGGTCCGGGCTGGTCAGCGACATCGAGCTGTTCGAGGCGTTCCCGAGCAACTACCTCGTCGATGCCCGCCGGCGGCACCGCTGGGTTCGTGGCGACTGGCAGCTGCTCCCGTGGATCCTCGGGCACGCCCGGAACGCTGCGGGCCGGCGGGTGGGCTATCGCATGCCCGCCCCCGGTCGCTGGAAGATGGTGGACAACCTTCGGCGATCTCTCGTCGCGCCGACGTCCTTCGCGCTGGTCGTCGCGGCCGTGGCAGCGCCGGTACCCCACGTGACGTGGTGGCTGTGCGTCGTCGCGGCGGCCATCGGGATTCCCGTCCTCATTCCCGTCATCGACGGTCTGCGTCCACCGCGCCGCACGGACCTTCGCAGCCATCTGCGTGCCGTGCGAAGCGATGCCGCACGGGCGCTCGCGCAGATCGCGTTCGGGTTCGTGACGTTGGCGCACCAGGCCCACCTGATGCTGGACGCGGGGCTGCGCACGGTGGCCCGTTGCTACGTCACACGGCGCCGACTGCTCGAGTGGACGCCGGCAGCGGACGCCCACCACGGCATCGACCTGCGTCTGCGGACGTTCCATACGCAGATGCGGTGGTCGGTCGTGCTCAGCATGGTCGCGATGGCGCTCGCCACGATCCTGAATCCTGCATCGTGGCCGGGGATCGCCGTGCTCGCGGTCGTGTGGTCCAGCGCACCGTTCGTTGCTGCGAAGGTGTCCACGCCGAGACAGACCCGGCGAGCCACCGACCTCTCCCCTGCCGACCGCCAGCATCTGCGGCTCATCGCGCGTGAGACGTGGATCTACTTCACCAGCTTCGTGGCCAACCAGCGCCATGCCCTGCCGCCGGACAACTTCCAGGAGTCACCTGAGCCGGTCATCGCCAACCGGACGTCGCCCACCAACATCGGGTTGTCCCTGCTCTCGAGCACGGTCGCGCACGACTTCGGCTGGATGGGCCTCACCGACCTCACACAGCAGCTGGAGCGCACCCTCGACACCGTCGGCGAGCTGCGTAAGCATCGCGGGCATCTGTTCAACTGGTACGACACGGACAACCTGCGACCACTCGATCCGCTGTACGTGTCGACGGTCGACAGTGGCAACCTCGCCGGCCATCTCCTCACGCTCGCGCAGACCTGCCGCGAGGTGGCCATGCGACGTGTGCTCGGTCCTCGGGTCCTCGACGGCGTCCGCGACACGCTGCTGGTGGCAATCGCCGAGGCGCCCGCTGCGGCCCGTGCCGTGCGGTCGCACACGGTGAGCGCCACGGACCTGTCCGAAGGCGCACGAGCGATGCTGACCGAGGTCGACGCGTGCGCTGAGGACGAGGCGTCGATCCGCGCGCTGCTGCCCCGGCTGCTGGACCATGCGGACGATCTCGTCGACGTCGCGGGAACGCTGTCCGCCGACCAGACCCACGTCGACTCGAGCCACGTGCTGACGTGGCCGACCGCGGTGCGTGACGACATCAGGTCGCACTGCAGGGATCTGGAGGCGGGTGTCACGCAGGTGGGCAGTCCCGGCCACCAGGCGCTGGCCGACCGTCTGCGCCTGCTCGCGCGCCGGGCGGAGGACCTCGTGTCGGCGATGGACTTCGGCTTCCTGTACGACGCGCCGCGGGAACTGTTCTCGATTGGGTATCGCGTCGCCGATGCCAGCCTGGACCCGAGCAGCTACGACCTGTTGGCGTCGGAGTCCCGACTGGCGAGCTTCGTCGCCATCGCGAAGGCAGATGCGCCGCCGCACCACTGGTTCGTCCTTGGCCGAGGGTTGACCTCGGTCGGCGGTGGTGCCGCCCTCGTGTCGTGGTCCGGCTCGATGTTCGAGTACCTGATGCCGATGCTCGTGATGCGCGATCCCCCCGACAGCCTGCTCGAGGAGACCTGTGTCAACGTCGTCCGCCAGCAGATCACGCTCGGCGCCCAGCGTGGCATCCCCTGGGGCGTGTCGGAGTCCGCGCACAACGTCCGTGACGTCGAGCTGACGTACCAGTACTCCGACTTCGGGGTGCCCGGACTCGGTCTGCGCCGCGGACTCGGTCGGGACGTCGTCATTGCGCCCTACGCCACCGCGCTGGCGGCGATGGTCGATCCGCAGGCCGCCCTGACCAACTTTCTCCGGTTGGACGGTCTGGGCGCGCGTGGCCAGCACGGCTACTACGAGGCCATCGACTTCACGCCCGACCACGTCCCCACCGGAGAGCGCTTCGCCATCGTGCGCGCGTACATGACGCACCACCAGGGGATGTCGCTGGTCGCGTTGGGCAACGCGGTCAACGACCGGGCGATGCAACGACGGTTTCACGCGCATCCGCTGGTTCGAGCGACCGAGCTGCTGCTGCAGGAACGCCCGCCGCGAAGCTTCGCGCCCACTCATCCGCGCGCGGAGGACGCCGTACGGATGCCCGAGGTTCGTGACCTCGTGGCTCCGACGCTGAGGCGTTTCGGATCACCCCACGACGTGACTCCCCGCAGTCACCTGCTGTCGAACGGTCGCTACTCGGTGATGCTCACCGCCGCCGGCTCGGGATTCAGCCGATGCCGCGACCTCGCCGTCACCCGGTGGAGGGAGGATGCGACCCGCGACCACTGGGGAACCTACGTGTTCCTGCGTGACGTGCAGGGTGGGGAGGTGTGGTCCGCGGGCTTCCAGCCGACCGCCGCCGCGTACGACGACTACCGCGTCGTCTACACCGAGGATCGCGCGCGCATCTCCCAGCGCAGCCGCCAGCTCGAGACCGCGTTGGAGGTGATCGTGTCTCCGCGCCACGATGCGGAACTACGACGGGTCTCCGTCACGAACCGTTCGTCGAGGGCACGGGTGATCGACATCACCTCCTACGCGGAGGTCGTGCTCAACACCCGCGCTGCCGACGATGCGCATCCGGCGTTCTCCAACCTGTTCGTGCAGACCCAGTGGGTGTCGCACGTCGGCGCGCTGCTCGCCACCCGCCGACCTCGGTCGTCGGACGAGCAACCGGTGTGGCTCGCACATCTGTTGACCACAGACGCGCCGTCGGATCATCCCGTGCAGTACGAGACGGATCGGTCCCGGTTCATCGGGCGTGGACGCGCACTGCACGACGCGTGGGCCATCCATGACGGAGGTCCCCTGTCCAACACGGTCGGCACCGTCCTCGACCCCATCGTCAGCCTCCGCCGACGCGTCACCGTGCCGCCCGAACGCACCGTCAGTGTGGTGATGATCACGCTCGTGGCCGACACGCGAGACGGGGCGATCGAACTCGCGGAGGAGTTCCGCCAACCCGGTGCCTACGAGCGTGAGAGCGGTCTCGCCTGGACCCACGCCCAGGTGCAGTTGCACCACCTGCGGGTCACCCCGGACGAGGCCCACCTGTACCAGCGGCTGGCGAACCGGCTGATGTACACCGACTCGACGTTGCGTGCGCCTCCGGAGGTCCTGGCCGCGAATCGGCTCGGACAGCGTGGTCTGTGGCCGCACGGCATCTCGGGCGATCTGCCCATCCTGCTGGTTCACCTCGAACGCACGGAGGACCGAGACGTGGTCCGCCAGCTGCTCCACGCGCACGAGTACTGGCGCCTCAAGGGGCTCGACGCCGACCTGGTGGTCCTCAACTCGACCGGAGCCTCCTACGCCGCCGGCGTGCACGAGGCCCTCGAGGGGATGGTGCGCGCGACACGCCTGGCAGAGGGAGACGGCCCGGGAACGGTCCACCTCGTGCGCGACGAACGGCTCACGAACGAGGACCGCACCCTGCTGCGGGCCACGGCGCGCGTGGAGATCCGTCCCGCGGCGGGCTCGCTGGCACAGCACGCGGAGCGAGCGCGCAACGTCGGGACGGAGCGGGCCGGCAGGCGGATCGAGGCCCCCCCGACGGCCTCGTCCCGGGTTGCGCCCCCGCGGCTCGACCTGGAGATGTTCAACGGGATCGGGGGGTTCGACGACGACGGCAGGGAGTACGTCGTCGTGCTGGGTCCCGGCCAGGTCACGCCCTCCCCGTGGCTCAACGTCATCGCGAATCCGGACTTCGGATTCCAGGTCTCCGCACTGGGTTCTGGCTACACCTGGTCCGAGAACAGCCGGGAGAACCGGCTGACCCCGTGGTCCAACGACGCGGTCACGGATCCCCCCGGAGAGGTCCTGTACGTCTGCGACGAGGACACCGGCGACGTGTGGACGCCGACCGCATCTCCAATCCGTGACGATGAGGCCACCTACACCATCCGACACGGCCAGGGCCACAGCAGTTTCGGCGTCGAGGCGCGTGGCATACGACTCGACCTCGTCCAGTTCGTCCCGACCCGGGATCGGGTCAAGATCTCCCGCCTGCGTGTCCAGAACCAGACCGATCGGATGCGACGCCTGTCCGTGACGGCCTACGTGGAGTGGGTGCTGGGGGTCTCGCGTCAGGTGACCGCGCCGCACGTCGTCACCGGGCTCGATGAACAGACCGGGGCGATCTTCGCCACCAATGCCTGGAACGGCGAGTTCTCCGGCCGCGTCGCCTTCTGTGATCTCGGCGGTGCGCAGACGTCGTGGACGGCCGATCGGCTCGAGTTCCTCGGGCGCAACGAGAACCTCGATGCGCCGGTGGCACCCGGGCGGGGCGCCGACCTGTCCGGACGGACCGGAGCGGGACTCGATCCGTGTGCGGCACTGCGTACGGAGTTCGAACTCTCCCCCGGGCAGGACGTCGAGGTCCTGTTCCTGCTGGGCGAGGCCGAGGCGGCACCTGAGGCACGCGAGCTCATCGAGCGCTTCCGCGCCGCCGACCTCGACCGCGTGCTGCAGGAGGTGGGCCAGCAGTGGGACGACGTCCTCGGCCAGATCCAGGTCCGTACGCCGAGTCGTTCCATGGACCTGCTGCTCAACCGGTGGCTGGGCTACCAGACCCTGTCGTGTCGCATCTGGGCACGCACGGGATTCCACCAGTCCGGCGGGGCCTACGGGTTCCGTGACCAGTTGCAGGACATGCTCGCCATCGCGCACTCGAGGCCGGATCTGGTGCGCGAGCACCTGCTGCGGGCGGCAGCGCGACAGTTCGTCGAGGGCGACGTGCAGCACTGGTGGCATCCCCCGACGGGCCGCGGGGTCCGTACCCGGATCTCCGACGACCGCGTGTGGCTCGTGTACGGGGTCTCGCACTACCTACGTGTCACCGGCGACGTCGGGGTGCTCGACGAGCAGGTCTCGTGGATCGACGGCCCGGTGCTCGGCGGGGACACCCAGGACGCCTACTTCGAGCCCACGGTGACGCTCGAGACGGCATCGCTGTACGAACACTGCGCGCGGGCCCTCGAGCGGACCCTCGAGTTCGGCCCCCACGGACTTCCCCTGATGGGTGGCGGTGACTGGAACGACGGCATGAATCGCGTCGGCCACGAGGGACGCGGCGAGAGCGTCTGGCTCGCCTGGTTCCTCATGCGCAACCTCGTCGACCTCGCGCCGGTGGCAGCGGCGCGTGGTGAGGTGGAACGTGCCGAGACGTGGCGTGCGAGTGCCGAGGAGATCCGCCGGTCCGTGGAGGCGTCCGCGTGGGACGGACAGTGGTATCGGCGCGCCTTCTTCGACGACCAGACACCGCTCGGTTCGGCGATGAACGACGAGTGTCAGATCGACGCCATCGCGCAGTCGTGGGCCGTCATGTCCGGTCAGGCGGATTCGTCGCGCGCTGCGCAGGCGATGGCGTCGTCGCTGCGGCGCCTGAAGATCAGCGATGACCAGCTCATGCTGCTGTTCGCGCCACCGTTTGACCGGACGAGACTCGAACCGGGATACATCAAGGGGTACGCGCCGGGGCTTCGCGAGAACGGGGGCCAGTACACGCACGCCGCGACGTGGTCGGTGATCGCGTCCGCCATGCTCGGCGACGGCGACGAGGCGGTCGAGCTGTTCTCCCTGCTCAACCCCATCGAACACTCCGCGAGTCGGTCGACGCTGAACCGCTACCGGGGCGAGCCCTACGTGATGGCGGCGGACGTGTACTCCCAGCCCCCCCACACCGGGAGGGCCGGATGGACGTGGTACACCGGCGCCGCCGGATGGATGTACCGGGCGGGCGTCGAGTGGATCCTGGGCGTCACCCGTGTCGGCGAGGCGCTGCGCGTGGATCCCTGCATCCCCCGGGGATGGCCGGGCTTCGAGGTCGACGTCCGCCACGGTCGCGGGACGTACCGCATCGTCGTGACCAATCCGCACGGCGTGTCCCGGGGTGTGGCATCACTGCGCTGCGACGGGGTGTCGATCGCCCGTGACGGGCTCGTCAACCTCGTGGACGACGGCCTCGATCATCGTGTCGAGGTGACGTTGGGACCGTCAGGTGCGACCTTCGCCGGCCGAGACGCCGTCGGGGACTGACCGGGTCACGGCCGTCGCGATCCGGTCGTCGCCGGTGACCACCTCGAACGTGGCTCCCACGGTGGCCGGCTGCACGAGACAGGTGGCCATGACGGTGGCGAGGTCCGCTCGTGGGATCTCTCCGGGACGTTCGAGGTCGGTGCCGATCCGCACACGCCCGCAGGGATCGTCATCGGTGAGACGCCCCGGCCGCACGATGGTGTGCTCGAGGCCGGAGCACACGAGGATCCGGTCTGCGGCGTGTTTCGCCGCGTAGTAGTGGCGTCGATCCTCCCGTGGGCCGCGCATCGGATCTCCTGCATTCCAGGACGACAGCAGCAGGAAGCGACGGATCCCCCGTGCCACGCAGAGGTCGACACTGCGCACCACTCCGTGCAGGT
>JBBDIX010000005.1:0-1459 GCA_040880235.1 Nitriliruptoraceae bacterium | reverse complement strand
GACAAGATCGAGGTCAAGGTCATCGACATCGACACCGTGCGTCGCCGCATCAGCCTGTCTCTGAAGCAGGCGACCGCGGGTGACGACTCCGCTCCGGCCGAGGACGCGTCGTCGTCCTACGAGCCCGCACCGACCGTGTCGACCGCCTACTCGTCCGGCGGCGACGAGGACGCCCCGTCGGGTGCCTTCGCTGCGGCCTTCGCCCAGGCGGGCCTGTCGCAGCCGGGCGCGACCCCCGAGGAGATGGCACTCGCCGAGGCGGACCTGCCCGAACCCGCCGCAGAACCCGAACCCGAGCCCGTCACCGAGGCGGCCGAAGCTCCCGCGGAAGACGCGGCTCCGGCCGATGCCGATGCTGCTGACGCCGACGCCGAGACTCCGGCGGAGCCCGACGCGTCCGAGCCTGCGGCCGACGCCGACGAGGCCGCAGATGATGCCGAGGACGAGAAGCCCCCGGCCTGATCAGACCGGGATCCGGTGATGCTGGTCGTCGGACTCACGGGAGGGATCGGCAGCGGCAAGTCGACCGTTGCCGATCTTCTCCGTGTCCGGGGTGCGACCGTCATCGACGCGGACGCGGTGGCCCGCGAGGTCGTCGAACCGGGTCAGCCCGCGCTCGTCGAACTCGTGCAGCGATTCGGTGACGACGTGGTCGACGACGACGGCCGACTCCGGCGTCGCGAGCTCGCCGAACGCGCCTTCGCCGACGACGACGCCCATGCCTCGCTCGAACGCATCACGCATCCCCACATCTCGCGTCGGGTGGAGCAACGGCTGGCGGACCTGTCCGCCGAGGCCGATCCGGCGACGCTCGTGGTCGTGGACCATCCGCTGCTCATCGAGACGGGTCAGACCCAGCGGTTCGCCGCGCTGCTCGTCGTGCTCGCGGACGAGCAGATCCGCGTCGACCGGGTGTGCCGGCAACGCGGTCTCACTCCCGACGAGGTCTGTGCGCGGATGGCTCGTCAGGTCGACGACGCGCAACGACGCGCCGCGGCGTCGCACGTGATCGAGAACTCGGGCAACCTCGCCGACCTCGAGGTCCGGGTGGACGAGGTCCACGCCGAACTCCTCGAACTCGCTCGACAGCCCGGACGGGCCTGACCGCCCGCTGGGTACGGTGCCGCCCATGAGCGACCTTCACCGCAACCTGCGCACCGACGTGCCGTTCCGTGTCGTGAGTGACTACGAACCCGCCGGCGACCAGCCGACCGCCATCGAGCACATCACCGGAGCGTTCGAGGCGGGGGAACGGGCGGTGACCCTGCTCGGCGCGACCGGCACCGGCAAGACCTTCACGGCCGCGAAGGTCCTCGAACGTCTCCAGCGTCCGTGTCTCGTCATGGCCCCGAACAAGACGTTGGCCGCCCAGCTGGCGAACGAGTTCCGCGAGTTCCTCCCCGACAACGCGGTCGAGTACTTCGTCTCCTACTACGACTACTACCAGCCCGAGGCCTAC
>JBBDIX010000004.1:7191-8663 GCA_040880235.1 Nitriliruptoraceae bacterium | reverse complement strand
GTCGTATGCCCGGAACCAGCATCGTGAACCTCCGACGATAGCGCCCGACCCGTCCCGTCCAGACACACGCGCAGACGCCCCCGGCGCCGTCCCCCAGCGTTCATCTCCTGCTCGCCGTCCCGTCACGCTCCATGCGTGGGTTCGGAGGCCTCAAGACGCACACCAGGATCTCCCTGGTGGTCCGCGACGAGCACGACGGCATCCGCCGCTCTACGACGCGTCGCGCCGGGGCACGCGGTCGAGGCCCACGATGTCCTGCAGGAGCGCGCGCAGCTGTGCTGCGCGCGCTGACCGGATCCGGGCAGACCGCTGACTAGGCTGTATGGCGACGTGGCATCCGCCGCGCGAGCGAGGAGTCCCATGGCCCGCCGTCCGGTCAGCGCCGCGCTGCCCGCGACCCGCATGGCGGTGATGGACCTCGGCAGCAACTCCTTCCACCTGCTCATCGCCGACGTGGAGGGCTCGACCCTCACCCCCGTGTTCCGCGAACGTGAGATGCTCCACCTCGAGGAGGTGGTCACCCGTCACGGGCGGGTGCCCGACGAGGCCGTCGAGACGGCGGTCGCCGTGGTCGAACGCTTCGCGGACCACGTCCACCGGCACGGCGTCGAGCGTTGCCTGGCGATCGCGACCTCGGCACTGCGGGACACGCGCGACCCCGAGGCCGTGCTCGCCCGACTCTCCGACGCCGCAGGCACCGCGGTGCAGGTGCTCGACGGCGACTCCGAGGCCAACCACGCGTACCTGGGCGCCCGCGCGTCCATCGCGATCGGCGAGGAACCCGTCCTGGTGCTCGACCTCGGTGGCGGGTCACTCGAGCTCGCGGTGGGCACCGGACCAGAGGTCGCCGAGGCGATGTCGGTCCCGATCGGCGTCGGCCGCCTGCGCGCACGGGTCGACCACGATCCCCCGCGACGCCGCGAGGTCCGGCGGATCGTGTCCGAGGTCCGTACGCACCTCGAACCCCTGCAGGCACGCATCGACCACGCCGGGCCCCGGACGACGGTCGCCCTCGGAGGGACCGTGCGCGCGCTGGCACGCGTGGTCGCGTCGGCGACGGACACCTGGGTGCCGACCACCATCAACCACCTCGAGGTGACCACGGCCGACCTGCGACGGGTCCGTGACGACCTCGTCGCCGCCGACGTCGAGGAGCGTGGCCGGATCCCCGGCGTCCAGCAGCGTCGGGCGGATCACCTCCACGTCGCCGCGATCGCCCTCGCCGAGATCCTCGAGGTGCTCGGGTTCGACCGGTTCGTCGTCAGCGACTGGGGGCTGCGAGAAGGTCTCCTGCTCGCAGCCCACGGCGTCGCACCACCGGTGGGACCCGAACTGCGCGCAGCCGAGGTCACACGCCTGCGCCGAGCCTTCGGGGTGGACGCCGCCGCGCTCCGCACGATCGGTCGGTCGCTGGCACTGCGACGGCACCACGAACATGCCGCCTACCTGCTCGAGAACGCCGAGCTCCGCGG
>JBBDIX010000004.1:4468-7091 GCA_040880235.1 Nitriliruptoraceae bacterium | reverse complement strand
GGCGCGTGCCCGACACCCCCCATGGGACCGGATGGGCCGTACGAGCCTTCGAGAAGGCCTTCGGCGTGCGACTCGTCCTCGACCCATTCCCCACGTCATGACCGCTCCCCACGACGAGGTGGAACCGGGCGGCGAACCGGACCCCGCACCGCGCACCCCGCGCCTGGGCGTACGTGCGCGCCTGGCCCGGCAGGCGACACCGCAACACGTCGGCGAGCGGGTGTCCATCCGACACCTCGTCACCGACCCCCAGCGCGGCCCGCGACCCACCGACGTGGTCGGGCGACTGCTCGCGATGGACGACGACCTGCTGCTCGTCGTCGACCGCCGCGCCCACCTGCACACCATCGCGGTCGCCGACGTGCTCGCGTCGCGCATCGTCCCGCCGCATCCACGCCTCGAACCCGAACCGCCCGTCCCGACCTCCGAGGCTCCGCTCGTGCGCCGGGCCGCGCGCGTGCTCGTCATCGACCGCGACGATCGCGTGCTGCTGGTGGCCCATCACCCGACCGCCGACGAGTCCGTGTGGACGGCGCCCGGGGGCGGCCTGGAGGACGACGAGGACCACCGCACGGCGGCCAGACGTGAGGTGGTCGAGGAACTCGGTCTCGACACCGAACCGGGGCCGTGCGTGCTCCTGCGACAGGCCGCGTTCACGTTCCGCGGCGTGTGGCTCGAACAGCACGAACAGTGGTTCCTCGTGCGCGTCGACGACTTCGACCACCACGACGCTCCTCTGGACGACGCCGGGATCTCCCGGGCACGCTGGTGGAGCCTCGCGGAGCTGCAGGGAACCGACGCGCACGTCGAACCGCGACGGCTGGCGGAACTGCTGGCCCACGTCATCGAGGTGGGCGTGCCCGACCCCCCGTGGACCTTCGACGAGTGAGGGACGTCACGCGGCGTTGAGATCGCCGATGCGGTGGACCAGCACGCGGTTGGTGCCCCCACGGCCACCCGGGATGCCGGACACGATCACGACCGTGTCCCCCACGGCGCCGTAGCCGTGCTCCAGACAGATGTCCTCGGCCGCTCGGATGAGGTCCTGCGAGTGGTCCTCCATCGGCACGAGCTGCCCGGCCGTGCCCCACATGAGGGCGAACCGGTGCAGCGACCGTTCGTCGGTCGTCAGCCCGATGACCGGCTGGTTGGGACGGAACTTCGACACCAGCTGGACCGAGGCGCCGGACAGGCTGAACACCAGGATCGTCGTGGCGGCGGCATCGTCGGCGATCTGCTTCGCAGCCTTGGCGACGACCCGACCCACGATGCCCTCGGTCGTCGGGGAGACCGGACGAATCCGGTGGCTCGAGGTCTCGGCGACCTCGATGATCCGCGCCATGGTCCGCACGACCTCCACCGGGTAGCGGCCGGAGGCCGTCTCGCCCGACAGCATCACGGCATCGCTGCCGTCGAAGATGGCGTTGGCGACGTCGGACGCCTCCGCACGGGTCGGCCGGGAGTTGCGCACCATCGACTCGAGCATCTCCGTGGCGGTGATGACCGGACGGCACTCGCGATTGGCGAGGTCGATCATCTCCTTCTGGATCGCGGGAACCCGTTCGGGGCCGATCTCCACGCCGAGGTCGCCCCGAGCGACCATGACCGCATCGGTCACCGCGACGATGCCCTCGAGGTTGTCCAGCGCCTCGGGTCGCTCGAGCTTGCTCACGATGGGCTGCACGCCCCCGAATGACTGGACCAGGTCACGAAGCTCCACGACGTCCTCGGGCCGGCGGACGAAGGACAGCGCGATCCAGTCGACCCCGATGTCGACCATGCTGCGCACGTCCTCGCGGTCCTTGTCGGTCAGGCTCGTCGCCGTGACCTGGACCCCCGGCAGGTTCACCCCCTTGCGTGACGTCGCATGGCCTCCCGCCACGACCCGGGTGCGCACGCGCTCCGCGTCGATCTCGGCGACGACCAGTCGCAGCAGGCCGTCGTCGATGAGGATCATCGCGCCCGGTTCGACATCCTTGGCGAGGTGCTCGTACACGACCGGCAGGCACGGCACCCCGTCCTGCTCGTACTCGGTGAGCGCCTCCACCCCGCTGATGAGGATGGCCTCCCCGCCGTCGACGAGGTCGATGCCCTCCTCGGGAAGCTGACCGAGCCGGATCTTGGGCCCCTGCAGGTCCCCGAGGCTGCCGACGAGTCGACCGAGGTCATGGGCGATCTCGTGCACCAGCGCGAGGCGGGACGCATGCTCGTCGCGGGTGCCGTGCGAGAAGTTCAGGCGCACGACGTCGATGCCGGCGTCGATCGCGGCCCGGAGCCGGTCGGGATCGTCCAGCGCGGGTCCGAGCGTTGCAACGATCTTTGCGCGGCGCACGGCACTCCTTGGCATGGCCAGTGGACGCCCATCGTACGCGCCGGTCGTCAGGTCGACCCGACAGGTGTCACGGTGCGGCGTCCTGCGGCGTGCCCGGAGGCACGCCAGACGAATCCGCCGTGGGGGGACCGGTGAACGGGTCGAGCGTGCCCGCCGAGAGCGCCCCACGGACACGCGTGACCGTCGCACTCACCGTGAGCGACGCGTCCGGTCCAGGTTCGGTGACGAAGACCCCCTCGGCGAACCCGAGGTCGAGCGGCGCGGGGTCCGCACGGCCCACCAGCCGGTCGA
>JBBDIX010000004.1:0-4458 GCA_040880235.1 Nitriliruptoraceae bacterium | reverse complement strand
CCCGGGCCGCGCAGTGCCCGGTCGAACAGGATGCGCCACGTGAGCACGACCCCGACGCCGTCGAGCCCGTCGGTCACCGACTCCGCAGCGACGACTCGTCCCCCGGCGTCCACCACGGCCCGGGCGATCTCGGTCCCACGCGGGTGTGCGCCCACGATCACGACCTGCGCACCGTCGGCGACCACCCGTGCGGCCTCGGCGACCGGATCGGCGTCCGGGGCCGGGGTGACCTCCGTGTGGCCAGCCAGTCCGGCACGCAGACCCTCGGCGAAGCGTCCCTGTTCCAGGTCGTGCGGCGCGAGGAACGTCGCCACCGGACCGTCGCCCGCTGCTGCCGCGGCCACAGCGCCCACGAGGTGGCCCAGTTCCGCCGTGCGCAGCACGACCACGTCGAGCCCGTCGCGCACGTCGGCCCCGGTGTCCGAGGTCACCAGCGTGCAGAAGCGCTTCTGCGGCAGGTTTGCGTGGGCCTCACGGACCGCGCTGCTCGCCCCGGAGGTGAGTGCACACGTGAGCGCCGCGCGCCCGGCCGCGAGGTGGTGCACGAGGTCCGCGACGAACACGTCGCGATCCGGGACCGTGCTGCGGATCGAGCGGATGTCGGCCCGCGTGACCGTCGCGACGAGCTGGACGTCCCGTGCCATCGCGTCGAGCATGCCCGACCCGATCGCGTCACGCGGGGGCAGGATCACCTCCACCAGCGCCCCCTGGATCACCGGTTCGGGTTCGACATCGATCGGGTCCGGTTCGTCGACGACCGGTTCCGGGACGTCCGGAGCACACGCGCCCGCCACCAGCAGCACCACGGCCACCCACACCCCGCGACGTCGCGTGCTGGCTCGTGTCACCGCGGCCTCCACCCCGTCGTCGCGCGCCAGTCCGACGCGGCCCGCTGCGGACCACCACTAGGCTAACGCCGCACCAGTCCACCGAGGCCGCCTCGTGTCGTCCGTCACCGTCCTCGACGATCCCGTCGCAGGTACCCAGCTCGCGTCGCTGCGGGACACCGCGACGTCCCCCGAGCACTTCCGCCACCACGCGCGGAGACTCGGCGCGATGCTCGCACTGCGCGCCGTCGCGGACCTGCCGGGATCACCCGGCGAGGTCCAGACGCCGCTCGGTCCCGCGCCCGCGACCCGCCCGGGCCGCACGCTGGTGGCCGTACCGGTGTTGCGTGCCGGCCTCGGACTGCTCACCGGACTCCACGACGTCCTGCCGACCGCGCTCGTCGGGATGATCGGCCTCGAGCGCGACGCAGAGACCCTGCAGGCCCGCCGCTACTACTTCAAGGTCCCCCCGCTCGAGGGTGCCTGGGTCCTGGTGCTCGAACCGATGCTGGCCACCGGGGGTTCAGCCTCGGATGCCGTGCGCGCCCTCGACGCCGAGGGCGCCGAACAGGTGTCCGTCCTGTCGGTCGTCGCGACCCAACAGGGCATCGAACGCATCCTGGACGACAACCCGGGGGTCCGCATCGTCACGGCGGCGATCGACCCGCGGCTCGACGACGACGGGTACATCGTCCCGGGGCTGGGCGACTTCGGTGACCGGCTCTTCGGCACACCCCACTGAGCACGGTTCAGGCGTCCTCGACGAACCGTCCGTAGGCCCCGCGGTGGAAGACCAGGGGATCCTGGCCGGATCCCGTCCCCAGGGCCACCACCTCGCCCACGACGATGCGGTGGTCACCGCCATCGTGGACGGCGTGGATCCGACAGTCCAGCCAGGCCACTGCGTCGGCCAGCAGGGGCACGCCCGTCTCTGACCGGGCGACGGGGATCCCCGCGAACGCGTCGGCTCCGGTGGGGCGATCCGAGTCGGCGAACCAGACCGAACGGGCAACCTGGTCGGCAGCCAGCACCGACACGCCGAACCGACCCGAACGGTCGAGCAGTCCGGCCATCACCGCGGTCTCCTCGACGCACACCAGCACGAGCGGTGGGTCGAGCGAGACCGACGTGAAGGCGTTGACCGTCATGCCGTGCGGCGTCCCGTCGACCTCGGTGGTCAGCACGGTGACCCCAGTCGGGAACCGGCCGAGCACGTCGCGGAACGCGGTCGTGTCCGGGCGACCCGCACGGTCGAGCTCAGCGATCCCCGCGATGCCGTCGAACACGTCCGAGGCGGGCACGACGTCGAACGCGCGTCCGGCCTGCAGCACGAACTGCTCCGATGCGAACGCCAGCACGGCGGCATCGTCCGGGACGTTGAAGAAGAACGAGTCCTCACCGATCTGACTGCGATGGGCACGCATCGCCGCGCGCTTGCGCTCGAACACGTGACGGATGTCGACGTGCACGGTGATCTGGTCGTCGGGGACGCCCATGCCCAGTTCCGAGGGGTCGACGATCGGGCCGTCGCCGAACGGTGACGCGAGCCCCTCGGCGAGCAGTGCGCGGTGGAAGGCGAGGAGCCGCTCGTGGCCCATCGCGTGCACGAGCCAACGATCCACCGTCCACGGCGCGCCCTCGACGTCGGCGTCGGGGTCCGCGGCGAGCTCGATCGCACGCCCGGTCACCCGGTGCGCACGAACGTGGTCCGGGTGGCCGTACGACCCGTGCTCGTCGTCCGACACGACGACCTGCGGTCGTTCCGCACGCACGATCTCGGCGAGCCGGCGTGCCGCCTCGTCGAGATCGGCCCGGTGGAAGGAGTCGGGATGCTCGTTCGCGTCCGTGCCGTCCATGCCGCTGTCGCGGTATCCGAGGTCGTGGTGGCGGTCGACGCGCAGTACCTCGAGCGCGTCGCACAGTTCCCGACGGCGGTGCGACAGCAGGTCCTCGGTCCCGAGGTCGATCCCGGCGAGGTTCTCGCCCTCGGCGCCGTCGGTGCAGGTCACCACGACCGTGCGGATGCCCCGGCCGTTGCTGGCCGCGAGCAGTCCCCCGCACGCGATCGACTCGTCGTCGGGATGCGGGTGCACACACAGCAGCGTGAGCGGTTCGGTCACCAGTCGGACTCCCGGTCAGGGTGCGCCATGGTGCCAGTGCCGGGGCGAGGACACGAACACCGCCCGGCCGCGGGGTCCCGTCCACGACGGCCTACCCTGTGTCGCCCGGCACCCCCATCGGTTCGAGAACCTCGCGGAGCAACGCCATCGACGCGATCGACATCCGCTTCGTCGACGACCCCGAGCAGGTCCCGTCGGCGCTGGACCTGCTCGACACGGAGATGATCGGTGTCGACGTCGAACGGGCCGACGCCCACCGCTACCACCGTCGTGCGGCCCTCGTGCAGCTCGGGGTCCCCGGGATCTGCGTCCTGCTGGACGGGGTCACCCTCACGCACCTGGGACCGGTCGACCGGTTCCTCGACGGCACTCGCCTGACGGTCCTGCACGCGGCCACCAACGACCTCGCGCCGCTGGCCGACAAGCACGTGCGCCCGGACCGCATCGCCGACACGGCGGTCGCGGCGGCCGTGCTCGGGATGCCCACCGGGCTCGAGACCCTCCTGCGCGACGTGCTGGACATCGAGCTCGACGGGGACAAGGAGCGCTTCCAGCGGGCGGACTGGGAACGCCGACCCCTGCCGGACGACATGGCGTCGTACGCGGCGGGAGACGTCGTCCACCTGCCGGCCCTGTGGGAACGACTGTGGGACCAGCTCGAGCGGACCGCACGCGTCGAGTGGTACCGCCAGGAACTCGGCGAGGCGTGCGAACGGGCCTTCGCCGACGACCGATCGGTGCTCCGGGTGAAGGGCACCGGTCGCCTCACGCCTGTGCAGCGAGTCGTGCTCGCGGCGCTGTGGGAGACGCGTGAGCAACTCGCGTCGACCCACGACATCGCGCCCAACCGGCTCCTGCGCGACGAGGTGCTCGTCGACCTCTCGGTCAACCCGCCCCGCACGGTCGCCCAGCTCGTCCGCCGCAGCCCGCGCAATCGCGACGTCCTGCGCGAGCACGCACCGTCCCTGTTCGAGGCCCTCGAACGGGGACTCGAGGCGCCGACCCCCACCCCCTCGACGACCGACCGGCGGCGCTTCGACGCCATCGACCGCGACGTGTCCCGAGCCCTGCGCCAGACCCGCTCACGGATCGCGGCCGATCTGGAGATCGAGGCCGGACTGCTCTGTCCGTCGCGCACCCTCGATGCCGCGGTCGCGGCGGATCCCCGGGACGCCGACGCCCTGTGCGACGCGGCGGGCCTGCGGCCGTGGCAGCGCGAACTGCTGCGCGCGCCCCTGTGGGAGAGCTACCTCGACGCGCTCGAGCGGGCGAGAACCGAGCACGACGTCGCGGCCGACCCGGCGGACGATCCGGACGAGCAGCAGGCCGACCGTCCGAACTGACCGTCGGGACTGACGTTCGGGACTGACCGTAGGGACTGCCGGTCAGGACGACGCCCGGCGATCGTCAGGCGTCACGAAGCTCGGCGAGCCTGCGTGCGAGGTTCGACGGCATGGCGAACTCCACGTCCTCGTCGACCACGGTGATGGTCTCCACCCGGTCGGTGCCGC
>JBBDIX010000003.1:0-1629 GCA_040880235.1 Nitriliruptoraceae bacterium | reverse complement strand
ATCCGGCAGCGTGCATCCTGGGCCGACGACCGTGTCGGCGGGAAGGTCGAGGCCGGTGCCGGGGCCGCCGAACCCGGCGGTCGTGCGGTACTCGCCGATGAGTTGCATCGCGCGGTCGGCGTAGGCGCTGCCGGCGGCCGAGTCGGGGTCGTCGGGGCCGGCGTCGTAGTGACGGGCGGCGGTGTGCGGGTCGCTGCGGGCGCCGAGGTCGACCAGGTAGCGGGCGGCGGCATGCACGGCGTCGTAGGGGTTCCACGGGTCGGCGATCCCGTCGCGGTCGCCGTCGGTGGCGTACCCGTGCCCGTCTGCGGCGGGCGGCCCGGACACGTCGAGGTCGTCGTGTCCGGCGGTGGTGCGCCAGGTGGACCCGTCGAACTGCATCGGCCCGCGGGCGCCGGCGTGGTTGATGGTGCCGGGCGGCCAGCAGCCGGGGGTGCGACGCCGACCGTGGTCACATTCGAGTTTGCCAATCGCAGCGAGCAGGGCCCAGTCGATGTCCCAGGTGTCGGCGGCGTCGAGGTAGGCGGACACCATCGGTCCGGGGATCTCGCGGGCCAGCACCGACCGGTCGAACCCGGCTGGCCAGCGGCCAGTGCTGGTGCCGGTTGTGGCCAGCAGTGCCATCGGGAGCACAGCGGTCAGCGCGATGAGCGTGAACACGGTGCGGCGCATCACCGGACCGCCATGGCGTCGACGACCGTCCGGCCCTCGGCCGCCCGGCCTGCGACGTCGAGTTCGTCCACCGTGGTGCGCGCGACCCCGGTCGGTGTCGTCCGGCGGGTTGTCGCGACGAGCCCTGCCATCGTGGGTGCGGCCGGCCGTCGGCTCGGCGTGCACGACGCCCCACTGCCGGCAACGGCGACGCCAGAGGCGGTGGATGTGCGCATGACGACCCCCGGTTGTTCTCGAGGGAGTCGCCGCCGGCCAGCGCCGATTGTGACCGGTGGGCGCGGGCCGCACGCCGGTCACGATCTGGCGGCGCGGTGGACAACTCCCTGGGTGCCCGTTCCGGCACGACGCCGGAGTCGAGGACTCATGGAGGTGTGGTCATGCCGATCGGGCACATGCGGGTGGCTGCACCGGTCCCGCCACTGGACCCGTCGCAGGGGAGCCAGTGGATCCCCAACTACGACCAGATCATCGCGGCGCTCAACGGGTTGACGTTGGCCGGGCTGCTGTTCGCTGCCGGGGTGGTGGTGGTCGGTGGGGCCACGTGGGCGCTGGCCGCCAACCGGGCTCACACGCAGGGGGTGACCTGGGGCCGGTTCATGGTCATCGGTGGGTTCGTCGGCGCGGTGGTGATCGGTGCTGCCTCGTCGATCGTCAATGCCGGATTCCGGCTGGGGAGCTGACCGATGACCGTTGACGATGGGATGCGAACCACGACGCAACGGGTGTGGTTGGCCGGCGCGGCCGTGCTCGTGACGGTGCTGTTGGTCGGTGGTGGCTGGCTGGCGTGGCAGGGCCTGAGGTCTCCGCAGGCCACCCTTCCGCCCGCGGCCGACACGATCGCACCGGCGGGGATGTCGCCCGGGCCGATGGCGTTCGGCGCGCCCGAGGTGGTGGACGGGGTGCCGTGGGGGTTTGCGTTGACGCCGGATGGCGCGGCCGCGGCGGCGGTGACGGCGG
>JBBDIX010000002.1:0-9304 GCA_040880235.1 Nitriliruptoraceae bacterium | reverse complement strand
CGTTGTCGTTGAAACTCATCGCAGGATCCGTCGGGCCGGCGCCACTGGTCGGCACTCGAAGGGCAGGCTACGACCTCGGGACCCGATGGAGATGGCCGTTCGACGGCGGCCGACGTTGACTGGATCGGAGCGGGTGAGGGGAATCGAACCCCCGTTCCGAGCTTGGGAAGCTCGTGTTCTACCATTGAACTACACCCGCGAGCGGCGCCCGGGAGCGCGCGGGTGGAGAAGGTACTCGCCCTCGTCGACCCGGGGCAATGCGACTCCGATGACAGATGGCGCTGGCCACCGGGCATGGCGTGACGATGCGAGCACGACCAGTGGTCGCGTTGGGAGGTTCGCCATGCGTCTACGTTGCGCCTGACGAGCACCCGCCAGCGACGCACTGGACGACACGTGATCCTCTCCGACGGCACGATCCGCGAGGCCCTCGAGTCGGGGCGCATCGGCATCGACCCGATGCTCGACGACGCGATCCAGCCATCCAGCGTCGACGTGCGGCTCGCCAATGCGTTTCGGGTGTTCGCAAACCACCGATACCCCTACATCGACGTGAAGGACCCGCAGCCCGAACTGACCGAACTCGTCGAGGTGGGCAAGGATCCGTTCGTGCTCCACCCGGGGGAGTTCGTCCTGGGGGCCACACTGGAGCGCATCACCCTGGCGGACGACGTCGTGGCCCGCCTTGAGGGCAAGAGTTCGCTCGCGCGGTTGGGTCTGGTGATCCACTCGACCGCCGGGTTCATCGATGCGGGGTTCGACGGCGACGTGACGCTCGAACTGTCGAACGTCGCGACCCTGCCGATCCTGCTGTATCCGGGCATGAAGATCGCCCAGTTCGCCTTCTTCGAACTCGACCGTCCTGCGCAGCGTCCGTACGGAAGCCGAGAGACCGGCTCCAAGTACCAGGGGCAGAGCGGACCCACCGCGTCGCGCTATCACCTGAACCTGGTGCCGCCACCGGACGACGTCGACCCCGCCTGAGTGCAGAGGAGTTCACCAGGAACCGCCGCCTCCGCCGCCTCCACCAGATCCGCCTCCGCCGCCACCACTGCTCGAGGAAGACGGCGCGGTGACGGTTGCCGCCTGCGCGCTGCGCACCGCCCTGAACGTGGTGCCCGACGCCCACCAGGCCACGCCTCCCGACGCGGTCGAGGCCGCGGCGAACTGAGCCATCACCTCACCGAACCTCCGGAACCACGAGTCCGCGAGCCCGAGTGCGATCGCGTACGGCAGCAGCGTCACAGCGGGGTGGCGGTGTCCGATGCCGGGTCGGCCTGCCGCCCACCGCAACTGGTCGCCCTCGACGGTCTCGATGAACGTGCGGAAGGCGCGTGCGTGTCCGGTCGCGTCGCGACCCTCGGAGTTCAGGGGTACGCGGTGATGGCGCCACGGAGCGTGTGCAAGCGCCCAACCGCCGACGACGATGCCCGCAATGGCCGCGATGGCGCCACCACGCAGCGGGGTGACGACGGCGACGATGCCCCCGGTCACCCACACCCACAGCAGCACCCCGAGCCCGAGGAACACGCGGAACGCCGTAGAACGAAGCACGACGCCTCCCCTGTGTGTCAGCCCGTGCTGCTCGAACACGCGGGAGGCGCGCCGGGTGACGACGCGCGTGGCGGCCTGCACCCGCCGGGCGATCTTCGCGTCGTAGGTCTCGTCGAACGTGACCGAGTCGACGTCGTCGAGCAGGGCATCGACGAAACGCTGGTCGTCGGGATCCGAGGCCGCGTCGCCGCGTCGAACCGTGAGTCGCTGCCCCTTCGAGGTCGCGGTGGACTCGGTGTGCAGCACGTCACGCTGGGACAGGTCGACGAGCGTGGACAGGAACAGGGACGCGGCGTCCCGTCGCAGCAGCAGTCCCGCGACCTCGGTCGAGCGCATACCGCGGGGCGGCTCCGGCACGGCCGACGGGTGGACCCGGTCGTGCCGGGCGGGGTCGGTCACACGGTCCCGGTAGACGAAGCGCGCGTACACGACGTCGATCGACAGCAGCACGAGTGCGAGCAGCACTCCGTAGACGAGTGCGGACGCCACACGACCGATGTCGACCTGGGCGAGGACCCCACCGCCCGTGAGCGGTTCGGGGCGGCGCACCGGCAGGTCCGCGGTGAACGACGACGCGGGCACGTGCACGGCCACGGTGGCCGAGTGGCGGTCGGGATACGGCCCGAGTTCGAGGACCATCCTGTCACCGTCGACGACCGGTTGGGCCTCGCACGTGCGTCGGGATCCGACCCGTCCCTCCACGCAGCGGGCAGCGGTGATGGGGCCGGGCATCTGGACCGTCAACCTGACGCGCGTCACGTCGGTGGGCCAGTCGAAGCCCGGAACGTCGATGCGGGTCTCCACGGTGCCGGGGTCCCCCGCCAGCACGTGGCTCCAGCTCGGCGCGACCAGGATCAGGCGGTAGTGCTGGGGTCCGGGGTCGAGCCAGACACTGGCGTCGCCGATGCGAACCCGTGGGCCGTCAGGACCGGACTCGACCACGCTGGGCCAGGGGTCGTCGGTGGCACCTCGGTCGACCGACAGCACGGCCCATTCGCCAGCGTCCATCCGTGTCTCGTCGGGAAGGTCACGAAAGATGCCCCGTCGTGACTCGAGGAACGTGACGTCGATCGACTCGGTGACGATCGTGGCGCCGTCGGCCTGCACCTCGACCAGACGGTCGAATGTGTCGATGACGAAGGCGTCGTCGCGCGCGACACGGTCGGCAGTCCAGCCCACGAGCACCGTGGCCGCGACGACTCCGCCCGCGACCAGCACGGAGACCGTCGTCCGCCAGCCGATGCGCACCAGATGACCTCGCCCGTGTGGCCCGTTCGGTGACGGGTGCTCCCGTTCCGGAGACTACTGCCCGCGCAGGTCGATTCCGGGGACGGCCGCCGCACGCGGATCGTCCAGCGCGAAGAGCTGCTCGCGGGGAAATCCGAACGCCCGCGCCAGCAGGTTTCCGGGGAAGGTCTCGGTCAGCTTCCGGTAGGTGGCGACGCGGTGGGAGGCGAAGTCACGGGCGAAGGCGAGGCGGTCCTCGGTGTCGCGAAGCTCGTCGCTCAGGTGTGCGAACCGTTCGTCCGCACGCAGGTCGGGGTACGACTCGGTGATCACGATGAGCCTGCGCAGTGCGTCGCCAAACGCCTCCTCGGCCGCCGGGCGTCGGGATGCGTCATGTTCGGACAGCGCGGCGGTGCGGCGCGCCACGACGTCGTCGAGCACGCCGGCCTCGTGGGCCGCGTACCCGCGAACGACCTCGACGAGCCGGGGCACCAGGTCATGGCGCCGTTGGAGCTGGACCGCGACCTGCGCCCAGCCCTGTCGGACGCGAACCTTCGCGCGGATCAGTCGGTTGTAGGCCCAGGCGACCACGACGAGCACGACCGTCGCGGTGGCGATGAGGGCAGTCGTCGACCCGCTCACCGTGTCGTCGAGTCGCCGCGGGCATGGCCGGCGGACCAGGCAGGCGCGTCGCCGTCGCGGTCGCGCTGCGTGCGCACCACCCAGGTCGCCACGGCGACGATCACTCCCGCGACCACGACGCCGATCCAACCGAGTTGGTTCACGGCACCGTCGAGGAACTGTCGGGAGGTCGACGTGGGGTCGATGAGCACCAGCGCGACGAACGCTGCACCCAGCAGACTGACGGTCGCGCCGATGACCCGGTGCCAGCCGTGGTCCAGGCCGGCGCGCTGCCGCACGATCCGTCCGGCCTTCAGGATCCGGCCCACGCGGATGATGCGCAGTGCCCCGACGACACGCAGCAGGCGCAGCATCTGCACGGGGCCGAGGGCGAACACGACCGCGGGGATCAGGGCGAGTGTCAGTGCGACGAGCCAACGGTTGCGTCGAATCCAGTCGAGGCGGTCCTCGGCGAGCGCGAACAGCACCACCGTCTCGGCGATCAGCACCCCGCCCGACAGGGTGTTGAGGCCGGATCCCACCGCCGACCACGGGTCCTGCATGAGGGTGAGGAACACCGCGGGGACGCTGGCGAGCGCGGCGAGCAGCACCGGGACCGCGAGACGTTCGGCGACCCGGTCCGCGCGGTCCACGCTGGACACACTGGGCTCGCCGGACTCACCGGGTTCACCGTCCACGGGCCAGCACCTCGGCGATGTCGAGCACCTCCACCTGCCCGTCGGCGAGCTCGCCCCGGCCGACCTTCTCCGCGATCCCGTCGGACAGCATCGTGACGCAGAACGGGCAGCCCGTCGCGACGATGTCGGCGCCGGTGCCGACAGCCTCGTCGACGCGGTTGGTGTTGACGCGCGTGCCGATGTTCTCCTCCATCCACATGCGCGCGCCCCCCGCTCCGCAGCAGAACCCGTTGGACCGGCTGCGCTCCATCTCCACGGCGTCGACCCCGGGCACCGCACTGATGGTCGCGCGGGGCGCGTCGTACACCTCGTTGTGTCGGCCGAGGTAGCACGGGTCGTGGTAGGTGATGCGCTTCGCGAGTTCGCTGGTGATGACGATGCGGCCCTCGTCGACGAGCCGGGCGAGCAGTTCACTGTGGTGGATGACCTCGAAGTGCCCGTCGAAGTCGGGGTACTCGTTCTTCAGGGCGTTGAAGCAGTGCGCACAGCGGGTGACGATGGTGCGTCGTTCGGCGCCGACCGACTTCAGGGTCTCCACGTTCTGCTGGGCGAGCATCTGGAACAGATACTCCATGCCCAGTCGACGCGGGGAGTCGCCCGTGCAGGCCTCGTTGTTGCCAAGGATCGCGAAGTTGACGCCTGCGTCGTGCAGCAGTCGAGCGATCGCCACGGTGATCTTCCGGGAACGGTCGTCGACGGCTCCGGAGCATCCGACCCACAGCAGGTGGTCGACGTCGTCGCCGAGTTCGGTGCCGGGAACGGCTCGGGGGATGTCGAAGTCGAGCTGCTCGGTCCACTCCTCACGCTTCGACTGACCGACGCCCCACGGGTCGCCGGAGTTCTCGATGTTGCGGAGCATGACGCCCGCCTCCTGCGGGAAGCTCGACTCCATCATGGCCTTGTTGCGGCGCATGTCCATGATGATGTCCACGTGCTGGATGTCGACCGGGCACTCCTCCACACACGCCCCGCACGTCGTGCACGACCACAGCACGTCGTAGTCGATGACGGCGGCCTCGCCGGGAGCGTCACCCACGAGCGGGATGTTGATCACGTCGCCGGCGTGGGCCTCGTCGACCTTCCCGAGCAGGAACGGACCCTTCGCGTACATGTGGTCGCGCAGGTCCTGAATGAGCAGCTTGGGGCTCAGCGGCTTGCCGGTGTTCCACGCCGGGCACTGCGACTGGCAGCGACCGCACTCGGTGCACGTCTGGAAGTCGAGGAAACGGTCGAACGTGAAGTGCTCGACCTGCCCGACACCGAGCACGGTGTCCTCGTCCATCTCCTCCATGTCGATCAGTTCGGTCGACAGGGCGCCGAGCGCCTTGTCCCGGTCGGGGTCGCGCGTGAGCTCCTGGAACGCGATCGTCAGGATGTGCAGGTGCTTGGAGTGCAGGGTGAACACGAGGAACGCGCCGACGATCGCCAGGTGGACCACCAGGTTCACGGCGCCGATCCACCCGAGGGTCAGCGAGTCGATGTCGGCGAGCGCCTCCCCGAACAGGCGCGACACGAACGCGGCCTCGGTGGGGGCGTGGCCCGCGGCGAAGCGGACCCCGTGTGCCACCCACAGCGTCCAGATCACCAGCGTCTCCGCGGCGAGCACCCACCATCCCTGATTGAGGTTGGAGCCAGCGAACCGAGAACGACGTCCGACCCGGCGGGGGTCCTGGGAGAGCCGGATGCCCGCGAAGATCGTGATGCCGACCATCGACAGCAGGCCGAGTGCGTCCTGGAAGAACCCGAGCAGGTCGTAGGCCGTCACCCCGCCGAGCGAGATCGCATTGAGCAGGGGGAGCTGGAACTCGGGGCCGATGTACAGCTCGCCGGTGGCCTCCAGCACGGTCGTCTGCAGGACGATGAACGCCCACATCACCCAGAAGTGGGCGACGCCGGGCAGGGACCAGCGCAGCAGCTTGCGGTTGCCGAGGATGTTGACGAGCGCGCGGCGCAGGTTGGCACGCGCGGCGGCGCCGAGGTTGCGCTCCGGGGCGGGCCGTGCTGCCTGCACGAGACGGACGAGGAACACGCCCCGACGGATCGCCCACGTGCCGAAGAATCCGAGGACGGCCGTGCCGACCACGATCCTGAACACGACGAGCAGCATCTCAGGGTCCACGAGACCTCTCCTCCCACGGCGCGTCGGAAGTGTAGGAGCGCGGCGAGGTGGATGGGTGGTCGGCCCCGCGGGGTGATGGCCGCCGTGACGTGCCGCACCGTGGGGGCGCGTGCCGCCTACGCTCGTGGCATCGAGTCGGAGGGTGATCGATGGCGACCTGGCAGTGGGTGCTCCTGGCGTTCCTGGTGCTGCTCCCGTTCTCCCTGATGTTCGACTTCTGGCCGTTCCGCGAGCGGTGTGATGCGCGCGGCCGACCCCAGTCCCGCGACTGGCGACCGCCGGTACGACGCGTCGAGGTCGACGAGCACCACTGACGAGGCACGGCGATTCGTCGCCGGCTCCGACAATCTGAGTCGACCCGACGCATATTTCGTGAGGTCTAGGGCCTCACGCCTCTTGCATGGCCGATCGCGCGGCGTACCTTTGGATCGAGAGTTCACCGCGCACACCGCGTGCACCACGCCACAGGAGGACCACCAGGATGTCGAAGGCCGTCGGAATCGACCTCGGGACGACCAATTCGGTCGTGTCCGTCATGGAGGGTGGGGAATCCACCGTCATCGCCAACGCCGAGGGTGCGCGCACGACCCCGTCGGTCGTCGCCTGGTCGAAGACCGGCGAGGTGCTCGTCGGTGAGGTGGCCAAGCGTCAGGCGGTCACCAACGCCGACCGCACCGTGCGTTCCGTCAAGCGGCACATGGGACGCGACTGGAAGACCGAGATCGACGGGAAGGACTACACCCCGCAGGAGATCTCGGCACGCATCCTCATGAAGCTCAAGCGTGACGCCGAGTCATACCTCGGAGCCGACGTGACCCAGGCGGTCATCACCGTTCCCGCCTACTTCGACGACGCGCAGCGCCAGGCCACCAAGGAGGCCGGGGAGATCGCCGGTCTCGAGGTGCTGCGGCTGGTCGCCGAACCGACCGCGGCCGCGCTGGCCTACGGGCTGGAGAAGTCCGAGGAACAGACGGTGCTCGTCTTCGACCTCGGGGGCGGCACGTTCGACGTCTCCGTACTGGAGATCGCCGACGGTGTGTTCGACGTCCGGTCGACCGCGGGTGACTCCGAACTCGGTGGTGACGACTGGGACCAGGTCCTCATCGACTGGATGGTCACCACGTTCCGCAACGACCAGGGTGTCGACCTCTCGGGCGACCGCATGGCCGTCCAGCGCCTGAAGGAGGCGGCGGAGAAGGCCAAGATCGAGCTGTCCTCCTCGCAGGAGACGACGATCAACCTGCCGTTCCTCACGGCGACGGACGCGGGCCCGCTCCACTTCGAGCAGACCCTGACCCGCTCGCGCTTCAACGAACTGACCAGTGACCTGCTCGACCGCCTGAAGGCGCCGTTCAGGCGCGCCATCAAGGATGCGGGCATCGACGTGTCGGCGATCGACCACGTGATCCTCGTCGGGGGTTCGACGCGCATCCCGGCGGTCCAGGACCTCGTGAAGGAGTTGACCGGCGGCAAGGAGCCCCACAAGGGCGTGAACCCGGACGAGGTCGTCGCCGTCGGTGCGGCCCTGCAGGCCGGGGTGCTCAAGGGCGACGTCAAGGACGTCCTGCTGCTCGACGTCACCCCGTTGTCTCTGGGCATCGAGACCAAGGGTGGCATCACCCACAAGCTCATCGAGCGCAACACGACCATCCCGACCAAGCGCTCCGAGGTCTTCACGACTGCGGACGACAACCAGCCGTCGGTCGAGATCCACGTGCTGCAGGGTGAGCGTGAGTTCGTGACGGACAACAAGACGCTCGGCAAGTTCATGCTGACCGAGCTCCCGCCGGCGCCGCGTGGCGTCCCGCAGGTCGAGGTCACGTTCGACATCGACGCCAACGGCATCGTCCACGTGTCCGCCAAGGACCTGGGCACCGGCAAGGAACAGTCGATGACGATCACCGGCGGCTCGGCGCTGCCCAAGGACGACATCGAGCAGATGATCCAGGACGCCGAGGCCCACGCGGACGAGGACCGTCGACGCAGGGAGGCGGTGGAGGTACGCAACCAGGCGGACACGCTCGTCTACCAGACGGACAAGACGCTGAAGGATCACGGCGACAAGGTCGACGCGTCCGTCCGGGCCGAGATCGAGGAGGCGCTGGGCGACCTTCGCACGGCGCTCGAGGGCGACGACACCGATGCGGTGAAGTCGCGCATGGAGGCCCTGTCCCAGAAGAGCCAGCAGCTCGCGGAGGCCATCTACAGCGCCGAGGCCGCCCAGCCGTCCGACGGCGATGGCGGCGATGGTGACGACGCCTCGGGCGACGAGGAGATCGTCGACGCCGAGGTCGTGGACGAGGGCGACGACGACCAGCGCGCCGCCGGCTGCCGACGGCGCGACGAGCACGACCGACCCGACGCCATGTCGGGTCCCGACCAGGAAGGTGAGGAAGAAGGACGATGATGGCAACCATCAGTCGATACACCCCCGCGCGGGATGTCTCGTCCCTCCAGGGCGAGATGGAACGCCTTGTCCGCAACGCGCTCGGTGACCGCTCCGCGGCCACCGCCGGCGCCTTCACCCCCATGCTCGACGTCGAGGAGAGCGACGAGTCGTTCGTCCTCCACGTCGAACTGCCCGGTGTGAATCCGGACGACGTCGAGGTCTCCCTCGAGGAGAACGTCCTGACGATCGCGGGTGAGCGCAACTTCTACGACCGCAGCGAGGCCGACGGCTTTCGGCGCATCGAGCGGCACTTCGGCCGCTTCCACCGCGCCGTGCGCCTGCCCGACCGCGTCGACCCGGATCGTGTCGAGGCCGCCTACCGCGACGGGATGCTGACGATCAGCGTCCCGAAGGCAGAGGAGTCCAGGCCACGACGCATCCAGGTCCAGGCCAGCTGACCCGACGCACCACGAGTGGGGCGGCACGGGTGCCGCCCCACTCGTGTCACGGCGACCGTCGTGACCGCACGGCGACCCACGACCCACCCGATCGACGACGTGCAGGAGCACACGGTGACCGACCAGGCCCACGAGACGCCCGACCCCGGTACGCCGACCGACGGCGCGGCGCCGTCCGGCGCGGACGAACAGGCCCAGCGCTGGTTCCACCGCCACCCGCCGGACGCGGGCCCGGGTG
>JBBDIX010000001.1:0-9493 GCA_040880235.1 Nitriliruptoraceae bacterium | reverse complement strand
CGTCCATGCGCCCGGAGAGCGACTGCTGTGTCTGGTCGATGGCGCCCGCCAGGTCGCTATCGACCCCGGGGCTGACCGCCACGACGGCATGGGGGACCCACGGCCCCCAGGCCACGACGACCGGCGCACGATCGTCGTCGCGAGGGCCCCACGAACCGACGACCATGCCCCCGCCAGGACCCGGCTCCACGGGCACGAGCCACAGCGCGTCGTCCGCGGGATCGTCGAGTCCCGACACGACGAGTGAGCCGGGAACGACCCCGAGCTCTCGCTCGAACTGGAGCGCGGCCAGTCGCATCGCCGTCGCCGACGATGCCGGGACCACGACCTCGCGGCCCTCGATCCGGTCGGCGAGGCGGGCCAGACCTCCCGGAGGCTCATCGTCCGCGGCGACCACGACGGGAACGTCGACGCCCACACATCGCCCGAGGTCGTCGGCGTCGACGCCCACGGTGCCGCCGGGGCACCACACGTCGGGCGCGAGGGTCACCCAGGCCGTCGCCTGGCCGGTCGCCGCGTCCCGCACCGTGTGGAGCCGACCGTCGAACCGCGCCGTGTGCGCGGTCATCGCATCGGCCACCACGACGTCGAGACCGGAGAACACCTGGTCCACGTCCCCCGGCGCGACGTCACGCAGCGGCACGATCGCGACCTCCACGTGCAGGGTCTCCTCGATGAGCCCCGCCAGCGTCCGTTGTGCCACCGTCGCACCGGTGGCCCCCTGGAACCCCAGCACGATGCGGGCTGGCCAGTGGTCGGGACGCTGCGGATCGACCGTCGCGTCGTCGATGGCGCTCCCGTCGACCCCCGACCCGCCCGTGTCCCCGCCGTCGACATCACCGACGTCGGGAGGAGCGAACACCCGGGGCAGGGTCGCGGGGATCTCCTCGACCGGCGCACACGCGGCGACGGCGAGGCACACCAACAGCGTGCCCGCCAGCACACGCACGGCATCGCACACTGGTCGCGACTCCTTGGCACGGATGCACGCCGGGTGCCCGTGCGCAACGCGCACGAACCTAGTGGGGTCGGCCCGGGCGTCGCACCCACTTCGTCGTCAGCGCACGCAGCCCCTGTTCGGCCTGCGCGACGGTGGGGGCTGCGCCACCGCGGCGAGCGGGCACCCACCACGAGCCCCGGGGATTGCCGTGCGGGTACGACGACTGGACCGCGTCGAGCAGCCCCTGCATGCGCTGTCGAAGGATCGCGGTCACCTCGGTCGCGTCGTCATCCGCGTGCGGCGTCAGCGGTTCGCCGTACGCGACGCTGACGGGCAGTCGCCAGCGGGGACGCGGTCGGTGACCCACCGTGTGGAAGCGATGCGAACCCCAGGACACGGCCGGTACCAGCGGCACCCCCGCCATGGCGGCCATGCGCGCCGCTCCGTTGCGTAGCGGTCGAAGTTCGAAGGCCGGTGAGATCGTCTGTTCCGGCAACACGAGCAGCAGTTCTCCGGCCCGCAGCGCCGTGACGGCTGCCCGATAGGCACCGCCACCCGCGGAGCGTTCGACCGGGATGTGACCCGCACGACGCATCGCCCCTCCCACCAGCGGCAGGGCGAACAGCGACGACTTCGCCAGGATCCGCACTGGCCGACCGGTGCGCAGCCAGGGTTCCCGCGCAACGGTCGCGAAGTCCCAGAAGCCGATGTGGTTGGCCGCGATGACCGCTCCCCCGTACGTCGGCACGTGCTGCGCCCCCTGCACGTCGAACTGCCACCGCTGGACGCGGAACACGCCGAGCGCCAGCATGGCGACGATCCGGTACGTCCGGGTGACGTGCGGCGTGGTCACGGTCGGGCCCTCAGGTGGACGCGTCGAGGTCCTGCATCCAGTCGCGGCGGGTCCGCCGACGGTGGTGTTCCAGGACCTCGTCGTGAGTGGGTGCGCCCCCGCCGTACCGCGCGGGCAGCCACGGGACCCCCGGCGGTGTGCCATCGGGATAGGCACGGATCGCCACGTCGAGCATCGCGGCCATGGTGGCGCGCAGACGCGCGGTCGCCGCGGCGGGATCGTCGTCGGGGCCGACGGTCACCGGCGGCCCGAAACGGACGGTGACGGGCAGGCGACGTCGCAGCCGCAGCGGGATGCCCTTCGTGGAGAACCGTTGGGTTCCCCAGCCCACCACCGGGATGATCGGAACGCCTGCTCGTCGGGCCATGCGCGCGGCCCCGTGTCGGAACGGCAGCAGTTCGAACGACGCAGAGATGGTCTGCTCGGGGGCGACCGCGACCAGGTGCCCCCCACGAAGAGCGTCCACGGCCACGTCGAATGCCGCTGCGCGTCCGGAGGCCGATCCGCGGTCGACCGGGATCTGGTCGTACAGGCGGGGCAACCACCCCACCCACCGGCTGTCCCAGACCTCACGCTTGCCGACGAAGCGCAGGGGACGGCGACGTTCGACCACCGTCGCCCATCCGACCATGACGAAGTCGGCATGACTGTGATGGTTGAACGCGAGCACGGCCCCGCCCTGAAGAGGCACGTGCTCGAGCCCGTCGACCCGGATCCGCCAGCCGAACACCGCACGCAGGGTGCGTGCAACGGTGGCCAGTACCCGCCAGCGCGCGTCGAGCTGCGGGCTGGCCACGGGTCAGCCCTCGAGCAGCTGGTCGAGGGCATCGAGCAGACGGTCGACGTTCTCGTGCGTCGCGCCCTCACCCATGAGCCCGACCCGCCAGCACCTGCCGGCGAAGTCGCCGAGCCCGCCACCGACCTCGATGCCGTGCTCGAGCAGCAGACGCTTGCGCAACGGGGCCTCCTCGACGTCGCCGGGAAGCTCGAACACGGTGAGCTCCGGCAGCCGGTGGCCCTCCTGGGTGACGATGCGCGCGTCGCGGTCCGCGAGCTGACGGTGAAGCTGCTCACCGACCTCCGCGTGACGTGCCCAGCGCTTCTCCAGCCCTTCGGCGAGGACGATCCGCAGCCCCTCGTGCAGCCCGAGCAGGGCACTGATCGGCGCGGTGTGGTGGTAGACCCGCTCAGCGCCCCAGTACTTGCGGATCGCGCTGACGTCGAGGTACCAGGAGCGCACCTTCGTGCTGCGGCGGTCGATGACGGCCTCGGCCTTCTCGCTGAAGGTCACCGGCGACAGACCAGGCGGGATCGACAGGCACTTCTGGGTGCCGCTGTACAGCACGTCGATGTTCCACGCGTCGACCTCGAGCGGGACCCCGGCCAGCGAGGTCACCGCGTCCACGAGGAACAGCGTGTCGGTTCCGGCCAGCATCGAGCCGACCTCCTCGAGGGGCTGGTGCGCCCCGGTCGAGGTCTCGGCGTGCACCAGCGCGACGAACTTCGCGTCGGGGTGGTCGCCGATCGCCTCGGCGACACGCTCCGGCGGGATGATCCGTCCCCAGGGCTCGGAGATCGGCACGACCTCGGCGCCGGCACGCTCCGCGGTGTCGGCGATCCTGCCGCCGAACACGCCGTTGACACCCACGATCACGGTGTCACCCGGCTCGACGACGTTGACCACGGCCGTCTCCATGCCGGCGGACCCGGTGCCCGACGCGGCGTAGGTGAGCCGGTTGCTCGTCCGGAGCACGGCGCGCAGCATGTCACCGAGCTGGTCCATCACGTCGAGGAACCACGGGTCCAGGTGACCGACGATCGGGCGCGCCTGCGCCGCGAGCACGTCGGGGTGCACTGGTGAGGGACCCGGGCCGAGCAGCAGTCGCTGCGGCGGGATCGCTGGATCGACGACGTCGTTGTTCATGTGTGTCACACCACCCTCTGCATGCGCAGCCTGGAACCGTCGGTGATCGATCGCGAGCCGCGCGACAGCGCGATCGTTCCGCTTCGTACGAGTTCCCGGATCCCGAAGGGTTCCAGGAGGTCGACCATCGCCTCGAGCTTCGCGGGACTGCCCGCCACCTCGATGGTGATCGCGTCCGCCGCGACGTCGACGATGTTGGCACGGAACACGTCCGCGATCTCGATGATCTGTGAACGGTTCGTGTGATCGGCGACGACCTTGACGAGCTGCAGCTCTCGTAGCACCGCGTCGTCGCGGTCGAGTTCGATGATCTTGAGGACGTGGATCAGCTTGTTGAGCTGCTTGATGATCTGCTCGAGCTGCACGGCCTCGGTGCCGACGACGATGGTCAGGCGTGAGACGCCCTCGTCGTCGGTCGGACCGACCGCCAGCGAGTGGATGTTGTAGGCGCGTCGCGCGAACATGCCGGCGATGCGCGTCAGCACGCCCGGCCGGTTCTCGACGAGCACGGAGAGCGTGTGGCGGTTCTCCACGTCCTGCCTCCTGGTGTCCTGGCTCCCTGCGGTTCGGGTCACCGATGCCGCAGCGATCACTGTTGCGCCGCGGCGCGTTCGCGCCACTCCTCGACCGATTCGAGCACCTCGTCGTTGCTGGCGCCCGACGGGACCATCGGGAAGACCATCTCCTCGGGATCGACCCGCAGGTCGACGAGCACGGGCCGGTCCGTGATCCCGTGGGCCTTGGACAGGACCGTGTCGAGGTCCTCGACGGTCTCCACGCGGAATCCGGGGATCCCGTACGCATCGGCGAGCTTGAGCAGGTCGGGCAGGTCCTGCGGGAGGGCCACCTGGGACAGGCGGTCCTCGTAGAAGAGGTGCTGCCACTGGCGCACCATCCCGAGGTAACCGTTGTTGATGATGCAGAAGACCACCGGGATGTCGTGCTGGACCGCGGTCGCGAGTTCCTGCATCGTCATCTGGAAGCACCCGTCACCGTCGATGGCGACCACGGGGACGTCCGGTCCCACCCCGACCTTGGCGCCGATCGCCGCAGGCACGGCGTAGCCCATCGTGCCGAGCCCTCCGGAGTTGATCCACTGGCCGCGGCGGCTGAACGAGATGAGCTGCGACGCCCACATCTGGTGCTGACCCACCCCGGCGACGTACACCGCATCGTCGCCCCAACGCTCGTAGATCGCCCGTATCGCGGTCTGCGGCTTGAGGACTCCCGTCTCCGGCTGGTCGACACGCAGGGGGTGTTCGGCGGCCATGGCCGTCAGGTGGACACGCCAGTCGGCCGCGTCGGGCACGAAGGTGTCCGCCCCGAGCGCCTTCTGCTTGTCGGACAGCAGACGATTCAGCTGTTCGAGCACGACCTTCAGGTCGCCCACGATGGGAACGTCCACCTCTCGGTTCTTGCCGATCTCGGCCGGGTCCACGTCGACCTGCAGCACCCGCGCATGGGGCGCGAACGCGTCGAGACGGCCCGTGACCCGATCGTCGAACCGTGCCCCGAGCGTGACCAACAGGTCGGTCTCCTGCAGCGCACGAACGGCGGCGTAGTGCCCGTGCATCCCGGGCATCCCGACAGCCAGTTCGTGCGCGTCCGGGAAGGCCCCGCGTGCCATGAGCGTGGTGACGACGGGGATCTGCAGGCTCGTCGCGAGCTCGAACAGTTCCTCGGTCGCATCGGCACGCAGGATGCCTCCCCCGGCGTAGATCACCGGACGGCGGCTCGAGGCGATCAGTTCGAGAGCCTCCTTGATCATCCGCCCGTGACCGCGGACCGTCGGGCGGTAGCCCGGCAGGTCCACGTGGTCGGTCCATTCCCACTCGAACGTGGCGTTGAGCACGTCCTTGGGGATGTCGACGAGCACCGGACCGGGCCGACCCGTGTGGGCGATGTGGAACGCCTCGCGAATCGCGCCCGCGATGCGCTGCACGGTCGGAACCAGTTCATTGTGCTTGGTGATCGGCATCGTGATGCCGGTGACGTCGGCCTCCTGGAAGGCGTCGGATCCGATTGCGCTGGTGGCGACCTGCCCGGTGATGGCCAGCACCGGGATCGAGTCCATGTGGGCGTCGGCCAGTCCCGTCACGAGGTTCGTCGCGCCGGGCCCTGACGTCACGAGGCAGACCCCGACACGCCCGGTGGCGTGGGCGTAGCCCGAGGCCATGTGGACCGCACCCTGTTCGTGGCGCACGAGTACGTGACGGAGACTCGCGTCGATCAACGGGTCGTAGGCCGGCAGGATCGCACCTCCCGGATACCCGAAGACCGTGTCGACGCCGAGCGCTTCGAGGCTCTTCATGACGGCCTGTGCGCCGGTGATCTCCATCTGGCTCTCCTCGTGCCTCCCGCTCGACGAGCGGGACCCTCACCATGAGAGAACCTCCCGGTCTCGGGAGGTTCGCGTGCGCTGGCGGGACGTCAGCGCATGCTACACGACGACCACGACCACACCGAGGGCACGCAGTGCCGCGGTGTCCACGGAGAGCGCCATGTCGGGCACCCGGGTCGCGTTCGTCACCTTCACCCTTCTGGGTCGTCCACACCCCAGATGTTGACGTGCCCGACGGCCCGGGTCAAGTCCGACCGCCGAGACCACTGCCGACGACGTCCGGCCCGTGGGTGCGCGCCAGGGCGTCACCTGCTGGTGAGTGCCGCATCCTGCGTCACCGCCAGGTCCGCGAGGGCCTTGCGCACCGCGGTGACGACACCCGTCGCGTCCAGCCCCAGTTCGGCGAGGATCTGGTCGGCGTTGCCGTGGGCCAGGTAGGTGTCGGGCACCCCGAGACGCAGCACCGGGGGCACGTGCCCGATCCCGGCACGCTCGACGAGTCGGTCGGCGATCTCTGCACCGGCACCGCCACCGAGCACACCGTTCTCGAGGGTGACGACCAGGCCACTTCGCGCCGCGGCGTCGAGCAGGTGCGCGTCGACGGGACGGACGCTGCGAACGTCCCAGATCGCAGCGTGGATGCCGTCACCCTCGAGCGTCCGGGCGGCCTCCAGTGCTGCCGCGACGCGATCACCCACCGCGAGCACGCACACGTCGTCGCCGTCACGCAGGCGGCGCGCCGCCAGTCCGCGCGGCGCCACACCGTCGATCCCGAGGTCGGCCGCAGACTGGACCGAACCCTTGGGGAAGCGCACCAGGACCGGCCCGTCGAGGTCGAGGGCCTCGGTCAACAGCGCACGCAGGTCCTGTTCGTGCGACGGGGCGAGCACCGTCATCCCCGGAATCCGCAGGCCCAGTGCGAGGTCGAGGATCCCGTGGTGGCTCGGACCGTCGTCACCGGTGACCCCGGCACGGTCGAGGACGAACACGACGTGCTCGCCGTGAAGACCCACGTCCAGGTTCGCCTGGTCGAACGCGCGCGAGAAGAACGTGGAGTAGACGGCGACGACCGGGAGCATGCCGCCGTGCGCGAGACCGGCAGCGCACGTCACCGCATGCTGTTCGGCGATGCCGACGTCGAGCACACGGTCCGGGTGCCGCGCCATCAGTCCGAGCAGTCCCGTCGAACCGGGCATCGCGGCGGTGATCGCCACGAGGTCGTCACGCTCCTCGGCGAGGTCGACCAGGATCTCGCCGAACGCGGCGGTCCAGCGGCGACCCGACGCTCGCGGTTCCCCGGTGGCGACGTCGAACGCCGACGTGTCGTGCAGGCGCTTCTCCGAGTCCGACTCGGCCGGTCCGTAACCCCGTCCCTTGCGGGTACGCACGTGGACGAGCACGGGGGTGCCGAGGCGTGCCGCATGCGCGAGGTGCTGTTCGAGGTGCCCGATGTCGTGACCGTCGAACGGTCCGAGGTAGCGCACCCCGAGGGCCTCGACGAACGACTGGAGCGCCGGCGCCTCGGACAGCGCAGACTTGAGCGCCTCGATCCCGGCGTCCGTGAGGCGTTCCATCATGGGGACGTGGGTGAGGGCCTGGTCGATGCGACTGCGCATGCTGCGGTAGCGCGGGTCGGTCCGGATGTCGGCGACGCGTTCCACGACGAACTCCGACAGCCGCCCGACCGTCTCGGCGTACGACCGCCCGTTGTCGTTGAGCACGATGATCGCCGGGAGCTGGTGATGGCCGAGGTTGTTGAGGGCCTCGTAGGCCATGCCACCGGTGAGCGCCCCGTCGCCCACGACCGCCACGACCCGATGACGTCGCGCCGCTGGCTGAGCGAGCTGGGCGCGCGCGAGTCCGCACGCCCAGGACAGGGCGGTGGACGCGTGGCTGTTCTCCACGATGTCGTGGTCGGACTCCGCCCGGGACGGGTAGCCCGACAGTCCCCCCGCCTGACGCAGTCCGGAGAAGTCCTGGCGGCCGGTGAGCATCTTGTGCACGTAGGCCTGGTGGCCGGTGTCCCACACGATGCGGTCGCGCGGCGAGTCGAAGACGCGGTGCAGCGCGATCGTCAGTTCCACGACGCCGAGGTTGGACCCGAGGTGTCCGCCGACCCGGGACACGGAGTCCACGATGCGCGTGCGCAGCTCGTCGGCGAGCACGCCGAGGTCACCCGCGCTCAGTTGCCTGAGATCTGCGGGACTCCTGATGGTCTCGAGCACCACGTTGGCCTCCGACGGTCACCGACCGGACCGGTGGGTGCAGGGTAGGCCCCTGGGATGCGCTCCGTGGCCGTGCGTCAGCCGATCACCTCACGCAGCAGTTCGTTGGTCCGGCGTGGATCGGCCTGACCCCGGGTGGCCTTCATGACCTGCCCGACGAGCGCGCCGATCGCCTTGTCGTTGCCGCCTCGGATCGCCTCCACCGTCGCCGGGTCGTCGGCGACGACCTGTTCGACGATCGCCCGCAGCTCTCCCTCGTCGGAGACCTGTTCGAGTCCCTCGTCAGCGGCGACCCGTGACGGGGACCGCGTGCCATCCGAGGCGATGACCCCGGAGAGCACCTGCTTCGCGAGGCTCGTCGACAGGGTCCCGTCCTCGATCAGTCCGAGCAGTTCGGCCACGTGCGCGCCGGTGAGGCCGCTGTCCTGCAGGTTCGTGGAGGCCTGGGTGAGCTGGCCGGCGACGTCACCGGTGAGCCAGTTGGCGACGGCCGTCGGGTCCGCACCCACCGCGACCGCCTCGTCGAACACGGACAGGCCGCCTCCGGCGACCTGCGCCGCCAGGTCCGCGTGCAGCCCGAGGCCACGAAGTCGTTCGCGTGCCGCGGCCGGCAGCTCCGGCAGTTCCGCTCGGATCTGCTCGACCCGGTCGTCGGACATGGTGATGGTGACGAGGTCGGGATCCGGGAAGTAGCGATAGTCGGTGACGGACTCCTTGCGGCGCAGCGTCTCCGTGACGCCACGACCCTCGTCCCAGTGGCGCGTCTCCATGACGATCGCACCGCCACCGGTGAGCACGTCGACCTGACGCAGCGCCTCGAACGTGATCGCACGACCGAGCGAACGCACCGAGTTGAGGTTCTTGATCTCACATCGGGTGCCGAGCGGTTCGCCCGGATGGCGCACCGACACGTTGGCGTCGCACCGCATCGACCCCTCCTCCATGCGGGCGTCGGAGACGTCCACGGCACGCACGATGGCCTGCAGTTCCCGCAGGTAGGCCTGCGCGGTCTGTGGATCCCGGATGTCGGGATGCGACACGATCTCCAGCAGGGGGATGCCAGACCGGTTGTAGTCGATGAGGGACCGGTCCGCGCCGTGCAGCCGCCCGGTATCCCCGACGTGCAGCGACTTGCCGGTGTCCTCCTCCATGTGCAGGCGCTCGATGCCCACGCGACGCGTCTCGACCGACCCGTCGTCGAGCACGACGT